>CAZPPD010000054.1:0-13694 GCA_964588185.1 uncultured Alcaligenaceae bacterium
GAACTATAGATCATACACTGAGCGACTTTTTCACGTTCGGTTCCAGCCAAATGAATGTTCGCGTTAGCGCGAATAGTCAATCTCACACGTATACAAACTTCTCGATTTTCACCGGCAGGGAAACGATTAGCGATCTATTCAGTACAGGTGTGGATAATTCCGGAATGGCGTTGGGGAATAATGTAAATGATTCCCATTACGAACTCATAGTAGATCCAAGCGGGCTCGGGGATGCCACGGTTATTGATGACGACTTCCCCATTCCACCATGGTTTGCCAACGATGGCGATTCCCGCTGGATTGGCCCGGCGGATGGTGGAGATGCCAGTGGCCCCGGAGGGAATTATACCTACGAAACCACCTTCACTCTGCCTGCCAACATTGACCTTTCAAGTGTCAGGATTACTGGAAATTGGGGCACTGACAATGACGGGCTCGACATCCTAATCAACGGAAACTCGACGGGGATAACGAGTACAGGTTTTGCTTCGCCTACACACTTTACCATTGACAGTGGATTTGTTGCCGGTCTCAACACTCTCGAATTTGTAGTGAATAATGCCGGCACTAGTTCAAGCCCTACCGGCTTGCGTGTTGACAACCTCCTGGGAGTATACGACTCTTTTGGTACGGATACCGCCATGGTAAAACTGACCGTTACCGGTGTGAACGATGCTCCCACCGTTGCCGCGGATGTCGACCCCGTTCGTGTGGACGAAGGCGACACGGCAATGAACACCGGCACTTTTGACGATGTAGACGTGGGAGATACAGTAACGATTACGGCCTCCGTTGGTAATATCTCCCAAGACAATAACAATAATACATGGAGTTGGTCTCTTCCCACCAGCGATCAAAGCGACACGCAGCAGGTTACCATTACAGCAACGGATAGCCTGAATGCCCAAACCTCGGTCACATTTGATTTGATTGTGGGTAATGTTCCTCCGGTAGCAAATCCGGATAACTACACTACGGATGAAGAAACTCCCATAACTGCCACGGCGGGGGATCTGAATTTCCCCGGTTTGCTTGATAATGATACGGATGCGAGCATTTTGGATATCCTCCAGGTAATAGAAATCAATAATAGCGGTTCATTGACCGGCACCAGTACCCAAGGTGCTCCAATAACCGTCAACCCCGCCGGCAGCTTCACCTACGATCCAACCGGCCTATTTGATTCGCTGGCAGTAGGTGATATGGCCATGGACTCCTTTACCTACACGGTTTCTGATTCCGAGGACATCTTAAGTAATGTAGGTGGAAATCTAGGTGGTGATTCGCAAACCATTTTGACGACGCTTACGAACGCGGATATTGGCAGCGATCGCACCTTAGTCCTCGACTACACGGTAATGCGAGATGAGCTTTCCGGAGGTGATTCCTGGTTTGGAGTCGGCATTAACTCCTCAAATACATCCACCACTCCGGCGGTGGTTACTACGGCGGATATTGGCTGGTTGATCCGCACTATTCCTAACAACACCGGAACTCATCAGTCGTTTGGTGCCAATAACGACCAGGCCGATTCAACTCTCAATAGTACAGAGGCGCATGTTTCTGCTATCATTTCTCTTTCTGCGAATGGTATCCAAAACGGGGAATCTGCCAGCATCATTCTTCGCTATGATGACGGCAACGACGGCAGTATTGATCATGTGCTCAGTGGATCGTTCACGTTTAGTTCCAGCCAGATGCTGATTCGCCTGGCAACTCAGGATAAAGCGCATACCTATTCAGACTTCACCATTTCTACCGGACCGGAAACCATTGCGGACCTGTTCAATACCGGGGTAGACAATTCCGGCAATCCGTTGGGGGACAATGTCGACGATCCGCATTACGACTTGATTGTCGATCCGAGCGGTCTTGGAGATGCCACAGTTACGGACGACGATTCCCCGATTCCTCCTTGGGTTGCCAATGATGATGACTCTCGCTGGATTGGTCCTGCCGATGGCGCCGACGCTTTCGGCCCGCCAGGAGATTATACCTATCGAACCACCTTCACTTTAAACCCCAGTATTGACCTCTCAACAGTCAAAATTACAGGAGCATGGGGTACGGATAATGATGGCCTCGATATCCTGATCAATGGTGTCTCGACCGGAGCAACGAGTGGCGGTTTTGATTCCCTTACTCCCTTTACCATCGATAGCGGATTTGTCTCCGGCATCAATACTCTCGACTTTGTAGTAAATAATGCCGGCAGTAGTGCCAACCCAGCCGGTCTGCGGGTGGACAAATTGTTGGGAACCTACGAGTCGACTAACGTAGGCACCGTAGACATTAAAATCAATGGGGTAAATGATGCCCCTACCGTGGCAGTTGACAATGATCCAATTACGGTAGACGAAGGAGATACCGCCACCAACACCGGGACCTTTGATGACATTGACATGGGTGACATTGTCGACATTTCATCGTCCATTGGTCTGGTAAGTCAGGATAATAATGCCAAGACCTGGAGCTGGTCCTTCGACGCTACCGACGAATCGGATACGCAGCAAGTAACCATCACGGCTACGGATAGTCAAAACGCTCAGGCCATGGTTACCTTCGACTTGGTGGTTAATAACGTACCGCCGGTTGCCAACCCGGACACCTACACCACCAACGAGGACACGGTGTTGACCGGCACCATGGGAGATCCGACTTTCCCCGGCCTGGTCGATAACGACACCGATGCCGGCATCTTCGACGTCCTCACGGTCACGGAAATCAATGGCTCCGGGTCGCTGACCGGTTTCAGTGCACTGGGTGCCGGGGTGACTGTGGATGTTTCTGGGAACTTTACCTACGATCCGACTACTGCTGCTGCCCTTCAGGTGCTGGCCACGGGAGAATCGCTGGTGGACACATTCACCTATACCCTCAGCGATGGCGATGGCGGTTTTGATACCGGCATGGTGAGCATAACCGTTAACGGTAACGATCCTATCGAGGTGAATACCAATCACACGTTTGTCTCCCCGTTCTCCAGCCCTCCGGGACCGGTGGGTGGAGACTCCATTGCAGACCAGGTTCAACTGGACGTCAATGGAGGTAACCTGGAGATTCGGGTGAACGGCGACCTGTTACGAACTACTCCGGCTCTCGATGTGGACGTTGTCATTACCGGCTCAGGTGACGACGACACCGTAATCATTAATGGCAAAGGCACCGGCGATGTGGCAATTGATGGCGGCGGTGAATTGACTGCTCCCGGCGACACCGTTCAAGTTAATTTGGGATCATTCGGCACGGTGGTCCACAACATGACTGGGGTTGGAAGTGGAAATGTTGACCTCGACAACAACAATGATCCGGAAATTATCTATACTACTTTGGAGCGAGTAGATCTCACCGGAATCACGACCTCAGAAGTCATCTTTAACTTCCCGGTCGGTTCCGATGATGGGGACTTGAGTGAGTCCGGTACGCTACTGCTGGAGGGGGCAACGTTTGCCGGCACGGAATTCAATGCTCCGCTGGATCTGGTGGAATTTAATGGCGGGCTTGGGGATACGCTCACCCTTGGCGGCACCTTCAATTTTACTGCGGCAATCAACCTCAACATCGGCACTACCGACCTAACGGGTGATTTGGCAGGTTCCGGTGGCGACATCACTCTCGGCAACAATGCAACCCTGACGAGTTCCTCAGGAACTGGAACGATTCAAGATCGAACTATAGTGGTTCCGGGTGCTTCCAATGGAGTGGAAATCAGTAACCTCGCGAAGGTCACTAAGAACGGCGGGACTGCAGTGAACATAGCCGGTACTGCAATGCTGGACAATAACCTTATTGAAGATAGCGTCACCGGTGTTGAGGTTACCGGATCAGCTACCTTTGTTGCCAATGTGGTTCAAAATAATGACACCGGGGTTGATGTCAATAACGGCAGCCTGACTCTTTCCCGGGCTAATGGCGGCAATCAGATCATCAATGATGTCAACAGCCTGGACGGCTTATTGCTCCGAGGTGACATGGCTCAATTGTCCGATGGTACTCAGCCGGACAACAACCACCTCGGAAATACTTTGTTCCAGGTACCGACGTTACCCGGTGGACCTGCAGGAGGAGGTAATTATATCCGCTTGGCGGACTCTGCCTTCTTCGGCGACTTCGGCGAACCGGAGCTGGTGGATGCCTCCGATGCAACCTTCGAAGATGTGTCGACACCTATCAGTGAAATTGGTGCCGACCTCACGGGAACTATTCGGGACCAAGTCGAGGATCGGATCGTCCACTTCCTGGATGTTGATACAGTTGGTTTGATTCTCTACCGTTCCAATGTGGCTTTCGTGGATGGCGGCGAGTTGGTGGTCCTCGGAGACAACAGAAACAACCGTATTTCCATTAATGCAACCGACCTGGCGAATGTTACTGTCCATTTTGGTCCCCAGTTGCAGACCGACGAAACCACTCAAGCAAATTTCTTTGATCTGACCCAAGGGCCAAACCCACCACTAATCACGGTACTCACTTTTGCCGGCGAAGATAAAATCCGCATCACCAGCGACGTTACCGCAAGAGTATTCTCAGGAGATGATGACGACGATGTCCGAACCGGCGCCGGTGATGATTTCCTGAGTGGTGGAACGGGCAATGACCGCCTTCGAAGCGGCAAAGGCAATGACATCATTATTGGGGGGCTTGGCCGCGATAAAATCTACGCCGAGGCAGGTGATGATTTAGTGGTTGCCGGGGCAACATCCTTAGGTCCAAATGGTTTGTTGACCCTTGCCAGTGATCCCGATGCCGATGCCGCCTTGGAAGCAATCGCCATGACCGTTATTGATCCAGATGACCGGAATAACCTGGATCGGATTGAAAGCGGGTCCGGCCGGGATCGCTTGTCCTTGCGGCTAAGCGGCAGAGGGGACCGGAGTGATTTTGATAGCTCAGAGGATGCGGAGAAGGATTCCCCAATGATTTAGTAATCCGAAAGCCGTAGTCGTTTTATTGAAAGATTGCTTTCGGCTCATGCCCACCCTAACGGAGCGGGTGGGCATCCCTGATTGACTATGCATTTCTAATTGCGGTAAATAATCTGTTCCCATTTGTTTTTTCATTTGTGACAGTAGGTTGTCATTATTATTATGGCAAAAAGGGACTGGATTAACTCAAATTTCGGACTTGTTCCACGGATAATTGATTGGTTAATGGTTCGGAATTTAATCTTTATACCAGTTAAGAATGACCAGTAAGTTAAAAATTTCTTCCTAGGTGTCCTTTACAGATGGTATAGGATTGGTAGGATAAATGAATTAATTTCTTTACCCAACCATAATTTTTGTACTCGCGCAATAACTTGGTTGACAAGTGTAGGTTTATTATTTCACCCCATGGGGATACTCCCTTTGTTAACGGGTGAAAACCATCTTCATCATTTATTCATAATCAGAAATGAACCACTTGGATTTTAATTCCAGTTGGATTCTGCTTTAGCGTGTGGTTTGGCACTACCTCCATATCGGAGATGATTGTCCCGACATACAAAAACAATACTTCTAACCTCGATAATTCTGGAGCTTCTCTGCCATGAAGTCATTCAAGTCGAAACGTCCCTCGAAATCAAATCGCAAAACCTTACGGCAATTAAATCTCAAGCGTTTAGGATTGGAAACACTTGAAGACCGAGTGGTTCCGGTATCGAACCTGATGCTTGACGGCAACAATGCATTAATCAGTTTTGATGTTAACCGCGACGGACCTACCCAGACATATACTCCGGGGGATCTGATTGGGGTGGATTTGGTTGCTTTCTCTGCAACTTCAGATGCAGTTCTCTTGGTTGGAGATGGTGCCGGAGTTCCCGCTGCAGGGACACGGGCCGATTTGCTTGAAGATAATTTCTTTGACACCGGCGTGATTAACCCTGGTGCCGGCAATATGACCGTCCGAGTGGATTTTCTTTCTCCCGTCACTAATGGTCCTGGTCCGGACATCGTATTGTTTGAAATCGACCAAGACAGTGCTGATGTGATTAATGTTCATATCAATGGAACCACCCTCAATACCACCGTTGGCGGACCGGATTTAACCGGTCCGGTGCCCGCAGATGTGTTACGAAGTTCCAACCCAATTAATTCCCTCGCAGATCTGGAAAACGATCCTTTCGGGGGCACTCAATCCGATGCCGCGCAAATGGTTCGGGGGCTGGAAATTGACCTTTCGGAATTTGGTATCGCCGCCGGGGACTCGATACTCTTTATGGAATTTGGCTCGGGTGAGGTCGATCCGGTCTTTATCGCCGGTCTGCCATCGGTTAGTGCCAACCCGGACCCGGAACTGGTCGTTGAACCCGACTATGCCACCGACGAAGATACGGCTCTGCAAGTGCCACATTACTCCGACATAGTTTCCGCAGATGGTCCCCTTGTCTACTGGCAGTTAAATGAAGCCGACAAGTCTGCCGGACAGACCGCCGTCAATGATGGGACCCTCGGGGCAGCTGGAGACGGAACGTACCTGAATGTGGTCGGCAATGTCCTGAATCCTCGAATTCAACCGGGAGAAGCAGCCAGTTTTGGAACGACTGCTGCTTCCGGCAGTACGGGTGACCGGGTTCAACTCGCCACTACTTCGCTCCCCACAACAGCCATCACTGCTGAAGCTTGGGTGCGAGGAACTCCCGGAGCAAACAACGACCCAACGATTTTTTCCATCGAAAGCAGCACTGCAAATCAATTCCTTCTCATTGAACAAGGAGATGATTGGCGGATTTTCGTGAATGGTGCCGCGATGTCATTTACCAACACGGCTCAGAGTGACATTATCGACGGGGAATGGCACCATGTCGCTCTTACGTGGGATAGTGGATCCGGAACAGCAAATCTCTATGTCGATGGTACGTTGCTGGACACTACAACGGTGGCCCAAGGCGCTTCCATGAACCCCACCGCAACTTTCGTCATTGCCCAAGAACAAGATTCCCAAGGCGGAGGCTTTCAAGACAACCAAAAATTTGTCGGCGATTTGGACGAAGTTGCCCTTTATGATCGCGAGCTTTCCGCCGCTGAAATTCTGGAGCATTTCAATGCCGCATCGCTGAGCATCTTGAGCAATGATGTCGGCAACACCATTAGCATTATCAGTTCTGATTCTACCAGCGCGCAAGGAGCATCGGTCACGGTCAATCCGGATGGCAGTTTCTCCTACGACCCTACCGGTTCCGCAACCACTCAAGCCTTAAATCAAGGCCAAGTAGTAACAGATACTTTTAATTACACGATTACCGATTCGGATATGGCCCCTGATGGACTAATAACAGTGGTCGGAATCGATATCAACAACGCCAATGGGGCAACGGACTCGCAAGTCAGTAATCTCACTGAAGCGGAAAACATTTATGCCGCTGCCGTCAATGCCGGCTTTGATTTCTCTGCCGGCCAGACCGGAACAATTAACATCGGCGGCACAATTTATAATATTAATTCTTCCGGGCAAGAACTCGATGCTCAAACAGACTGGGGCGGTGCCGGTCGCAATTTTTCCCCTACCAATAATTTTCCGGGCATCACCAGTGGGGACGATTTCTTGATTCATGCCCATTGGTCCATGCTGATCCCTGCTGGCACCTACACCATCTATGGCCAAAGTGATGACGGTTACAGTCTAAAGCTGAATGGAATAACCTTTACTTCCAAGTTTGGAGCAGGTGCTGGGCAGGGAGCTGCCAATGAGCTTCGCTTCGAGGGAACGACCGGAAACTCTAATACGGGTGGAACTTTTACGGTAGCCTCCAACACCATAGTCGAGGCAGAGACAATCTTCTTTGAACGCGGTGGGGGTGAATACTTCGAATTGGCGATTGTAGACCAGGCAACTACTGATACCTCACCTCCGGACCCGTATGCCATTATTGAAAACGGTGCTTTTGGAATTGTTGTCTCTACAACTAGTGGACCTCTTACAGTTCCTCAAGATTCCGCCTCGGTCTCGGTCGAATTAACCGGGGTAAACGACCCACCAACTGCAGGAAATATTTCGTTAACAATCTCAGAATCCGGCTCGATCAACAACCAACAATTCCAAGGGGATGACCCGGATGCTGAAGACAACCAGGGAACCTTGATGTACACCATCACGGGTGGTCCTACCCCAAATATGGGCCTTTTGACCAATAATTTCGATGGGACCTTTTCTTTCAACACCAATGGTGATTTTGAAGGCTTAAGTGCGGCAACTGTGGAACAAGTTACCTTCACGTATTCAGCAACCGATATGCGGACTGCTACCAGTAATACTGCAACAGTAACGATCACCGTTATCGGCGAAAACGACCTACCGACCGCCAATGACGACCCGGATACCATTCCCGGATTTTACCAGGTCGATGAGGGTGGTCCGGCTCTCTCCATCGATGCAGCAGACGGGCTTTTAGCCAACGATACGGATATCGATGATATGGATTTGTTGGGTTTAAAAAGCATCGACACTTCGGGCACAAACGGGATTGTAACGGCGGATTCCACCAATGGAGTGTTGGGTGGATTGTCCGGGGATTACATTGACTTGAATTTTGCTTCCGGTTTGGATGGCAATGAAACAGGTGCCGGGCCTCATCTGTTCTTGCCGTTGGCAGGCCCAGGTGACTTTGTCGCTCAAAGGCTGGTTGGACTGACGCCAACCGGTGATGCGGCCAATGTAGTCACCCCCTGTATTGATTTCGGCGGTGGAACAGACGTAACCGGGAGCCCTTGCAACTTAACAGAGGGTAATCGTGGGAACTTCGACAGCGGCAGCGTACCACTGTGGCAAGGATTGTTCAATGATGCGGGAGTCACTGCGGACATGGACGGCGATCAAATCCTTGCGATCTGGACCGGCGACCTGCAAATTACTACCGGAGGAACCTACACCTTTGAAACCCGAAGCGATGACGGATCGGTAGTATTCATTAATGGGCAACGGGTGGTGAACAACAATAATATCCAAGGTGGAACCAATAGGTCCGGCACGATCGATCTGCTTCCCGGCTCTCACACTATTTCGATTGGCTATTACGAGGGCGGCAGTAACGCCATCATGCAGGCCTTTTACAGTGGTCCCGATACTGGTGGTGTTCGGCACCTATTGACCGGTGCTGTTGTTTCCCATAATGGGGGAACCCCAGGATTCCTTGGCAATTATTATGACCTCAATAATGGCGGTACCAATGGTCTGGTAAATCCATTCACGGGAGGAAATATTGGTTTTAATGCCGACGAATGGTTGCTCTTCCCTTCGGACGCGAGCGACAACATTGTGATGCAAGCGTTAACACCTCAGTTCGATGATGTTTTCACTCCCCGGGTCGACTTTGGTGGTGGGACAGAGAATATCCCCGGAGACGGCTCTAACCCAAATCGCGGCACTACAAACGGAAACATGTTTGGCGGACTAGGTCTGAATATGGATACCGATCAGGTAGGTGGAGTTTGGACCGGCTACTTGTTAGTCCCCGAAAATGCAGAATTTCAATTCGCCCTACGCAGCGATGATAACAGCCAAATGTGGCTAGATCTGAACGATGACGGCTTCTTCGACTCGAGTGAAATAGTCGTCAGTCGACCTTGTTGTGGAATTACTACAGGACCAGCGATTACCCTTCCTGCCGGGCCGATAGGTATTATGATTGCAGGAGACGAAGCCGGCGGTGGAGCGGCCATCGTGGCCAGTTGGCAACAGAACACGGGTTCCTCATTCGGGTTAACTGTCATTCAGCCGCAATTCCTCACGCCAAATCTAGTTGGTGACGGTAGCTTCACCTATGATCCCAATGGCCTGTTCGAAAGCCTCGGTGTTGGGGAATCAGATATCGATACCTTTACCTATGCAGTTCAAGATCCAAGTGGTGAGATGAGTATGGCAACCGTCACCATTACTATCAATGGTGAAAACGATGATCCGGTTCCTGCCCATGATGGCCCCTATAGCATTGAAGCCGGGGAGGATCTGATGGTGGACGCCAGCGCCACCACGGACGTTGATACCAATGATGTGCTTAGCTACCAGTGGGATGTTGACAACGACGGCAATGCCGACTTCATTACTCCGAACGCAATTGACACCATCCCATGGAATGTTTTTGCCAACGCCGGTCTGCAACCGGGAACGGTAGGCAATCCTATTGTGCTCCGGGTCAATGATGGCACGACAACGGTTGCAGCCCCGGCAACTACCTTGGACATCAGCAGCACATTTGTTTTCAACGCCCAATCGCCTATTCTGGACTACACATTGATCCGCAATGGGAATATTTTGGAAATATTTGATTCCGCTGCGGGAACTATCCTCAGCAGTGTTTCTCTCACTGGATTGACCGATATTGATGTGAATGGCGATGCAATTGGGGCAGATACCTTCCGCGTCGACTTCAGTGGGGGTAATCCCATTCCAGGTGGAGGGGTCAATTATGACGGCGGAGACCCGACCTCTCCTCCTGGTGATGAATTGATTCTGCAAAACGGCAGCTTCGGCAGCACTACCTACGATTTCTTTAGCGAAAACAGCGGGCAGATCGACCTCGACGGCAGTACTATCACCTACACCGGTTTGGAACCAATCTCCTCCAATATCAATGCTGCCGATGTTACCTTGAATTACTCCGGTAGTTCCGAAACCGTTACGGTTACCGATCCGGGTGGCAACCAAACGATGGTAGATTCCACAGTTGGAGAAATGGTCACTTTCAATAATCCCACGAATTCTCTCACCATCAATTCCGGAGTTTCTAATGCGGCTCCGATAAACTTAAGTATTGACATTAATGATCGAGGAGCAGCAGGGGCAGGCTCTACTCAAGCCGGTTTCCAGGAATTTCTGATTGGCGGTACTGAAGACAACGACATCAACACGCCAACGACCCGTTCCTTCGGCGGAGTTGATATTACGGTAAGCCATTCCAATGGCGGCGATTACGGGGATCGGCGCCGGGGACAACCTGTGGCGGCGGGTGCCTTTACCGACGAACAACTATTGCGTGACTTTACCTTTTTCCGAGGGACGACTCCGAATGATGGAGCAAATATCCTTTTAGAAGGACTCGTTCCGGGAGCGGTCTATGATGTTCGGCTGTGGTCTTTTGATGATAGTTCTGGAGGAAATAGGGTCAGTGATTGGTTCGCGAACGGAGTCATGGTACTGGATGATTATACTTTTGATGGAAATGCTGTTCCGCCTTCACCACCTGACAATGACACCTATGCCTTTAGCTTTCCGGCAACTGCCAATGGAAGTGGCGAGATCCTTATAGAAGGTCGTTACGTTTCCGGAACCTGCTGCTCCGTCTTCCTAGACGGCTTGAGTTTGTCTCAGGTCAATGATGGGGATGACGTCATTAACATTGACGGCCTTGCTGCCAATTATGGGGCAGATGTCATCATCAATAGCAACGAAGGCTCGGATGTCGTCAACTTTAATACCAGCGTTGATCTTGGGAACAACTCCCTGGAGGTAAATTCCCCAACCATCAATTTAAACAGCACCGGAGTTGATACGGGAACAGATGACCAGACCTACAATGGTGCGACTGTCCTTGGCGCAAACAATACCCTCACCGGCAATGATGTGACTTTCAATGGAACCGTCAATTCAGACGGCACTCCATGGTCATTGGATGTGAACGCGGATGGCGTTACCGCATTTAACCGAAGTATCGGCTCCATTAGCCCATTATCTTCATTGACTACCGATCCAGCAGGTTCTACCGAGATTGGGTTAGGTGGAACTTCGGCCACGGGGGGAGCAGACTTTTTTGCTGATGCCACCCAGGACACGGATGGCGACAACCGTTGGGAAGACCTTGTCCCCGGCAATCCAAGTGGATTTGATTTGCTGCCGGACAATTCTCCCGCTGTAAACCGAGTGCAAGTAGTCAGTTCTCTTGCAGGAATTGAGGCTGCCTATGATATGCCGGGTGGATCGACCGGTAATAATGCAGGAGCATTGCTTACCATCGCGGGAACTTCCACTCAGCGATCCTTCCAAGAAGCACCGGGCGATTGGTCCAACGAAGATGTAACGATCGAAATCTGGTTTAAACCGGATGATCTCACCCCAACGCCAACCAATGGCCAGATTCTCTTTGAAGAAGGCGGGGGCTCTGTGGTTGGCTTCTTTGTGGATAACAATGAGCTAAGGCTTCGCAGGGCAACTGGAACGGGGAACGTTGGCTTTGACATTTCCGCCATAGCAGGTGAGTTTATTCAAGCGGTTGGAACCTATGATGTTTCCGCAGAAGTAATGGAACTGTTTATCAATGGCGTTTCTGTAGGAACTGACAATCCAGGTGGAAATGATTGGTCCGGAGGTGATGCTGCAGGAGTCGGAACGCGTGGCGACGCTAATGTTGGTGGTATCGGTGGAGGCCAGCAAAATACCGAAAGCTTTGATGGTCAGGTGGCTATCTTCCGTGTATACCGCAATCAAATTCTAACTCCGGGCCAAGTTGCTGCTAATTTCGACTCGGTATCCAATTCCGTTTCCCTGGTAAACATTACTACCACTGGTGATCAAAACTTTGGCGATGATGTGACTGTTGGTGTTCAAACTACGCTGAACGGTACCAACATTACCTTCTCCGACACCTTAGACTCAAACGGTAATAATGCCGGTGTGGAAGTGAATTCCACCGGCGGCGGAACAACGACCTTTGACGGAGCGGTCGGTTCGATTAATCCACTCCTCGATTTAACCACCAATGCGGATGGTACTACAGAGATTAACGGCGGTGAGGTCACCACCACAGCAGATCAAACCTACAATGATCCGGTCAACATTACCAATGCCAACACCTTGCTGGATACCGGTGGGGACACCAATTTCGAAGGCGCTCCGGTAGTTGTCACCGGCAATCTCACCATTGACTCCGGTGACGACATCGATTTTGAGCCGGGTGCCACACTGACGGTAAGCGGCAATGTGATGATGGATGCTGTCGACAACATCCGCCTTGACGATGATGTTGACATCGGGGGGACTACCGACATTGATGCAGCCGACAATGTTGAATTTGGCGGCAATCTGATAATCGGCGACGATGCTGTCATCACCGCGGGTGATGACGCCATCTTCAGTGGATCCATCAACTCTGCCGCCGGTGAGAACAACTCCTTGACGGCAAATGTGGTGGATGTCACAACCTTTGATGGTCCCATCGGCAACAATGATGCGTTGAGTTCCCTGATTTCGGATGCTAGCGGCAGTACGCAAATTGGCGGCGGCATTATTAACACCAATGGTGCTTCGGCGACCTTTAACGACGCCGTAATTTTGACGGCAGATTTGATCATGACCGAAACCGGTCCTGGAGATACTACTTTCAACTCATCCGTGGATGGCGGTTTTAATCTGACTGTCAATACTTCGGGTGGAGGTGACACCGTGTTTGGCAGTGATGTGGGTGTAAATACCCCGCTTGCCTCCTTGACAACCGATGCTTTCGGTCAGACTTTATTCTTACCGGTCACGACAGGGTTTACTCCGGGTTTGGATTTTCATGTGGATGCAAAACAGGACACCGATGGTGACAATCGCTGGGAAGACCTGGCACCCGGGAATCCTTCCGGTTTTGATTTTGAGCTGGATAATTCGCCTGCGGTGAACCGAGTCACTGGAGTAAGTTCGTTTCCGGGAATTGACGCTGCCTATGATTTTCCGGGCGGGTCAATCAATAACGAAGCCGGAGCGGAGCTTAGCTTGTCCGGAGCAGGCGGTAAGGT
>CAZPPD010000055.1:0-7722 GCA_964588185.1 uncultured Alcaligenaceae bacterium
TTGGTATTAGCCGCTGTAGGAATATGGGTATTGTTGTCATTATTTTGGGGCAGCCCGGCACCGGCAATGAATCCTAAGTAGGTTCTTTTCCCGAGCGAAATTCAATGAATACTGAATACGATCTGGTATTGATGTCCCTGGTGATTTTCCTTCCGCTGGTATTCACCGCCGCGTTGTTATTTATTCCGCGGGGTTGGGAAGAAGTCATGCGCTGGGTAACCCTGGGGGGAACTGCGGCTACCTTTATTGTCAGCACGTTCCTACTCATCGAATATGTGAACCTGGAACATACATACCGCCTAAATGATGACCCCGAGGAAGCCAAAAAAGCATCGCTTGTCCATCGTGCCACCGAAGACTTAAAGGCTCATGAAACCGGTGATGAAGGAGCCGAATCCCCAAAATCCAGGGACTGGGTCGCCCGGTATAATTGGATCCCGCAATTTAATATCCAATATTATGTCGGGGTTGATGGCATTAGTGTGCCGTTAATCATCCTAACCACGCTTATATTCCTTCTATCGATGGTTGCAAGTTGGAATATCACCCGCCATGTCCGTGGCTACTGTATGTTATTCCTAATCCTGGAGACGGGAGTTCTGGGTACTTTTATGGCCCTGGACTTCTTCTTGTTCTTCGTCTTTTGGGAAGTAATGTTATTGCCAATGTACTTCCTGATCGGAGTTTGGGGAGGACCGCGGCGGGAATATGCGGCAATCAAATTCTTCTTATATACGATGTTGGGTAGTGTATTTATTCTCATCGCCATGTTGGGTTTCTATTTCACTGATGTCCGCGATTTTGTACCGCAGACGATGGTGAACACCAAGGCTGAGAAACTTCAAGATATGGGTATGGATGAAAACGAAGCCGAAGAAGGAGCCTCCATTCATACCTTTGACATCGTAGTTCTACAACGGGCCGGAGCGGCAGCCATGCAAGTGTTGCATGGGAATGTGGATGGCGTCAAAAATGAAGTGCTAAACAATGGTGCTGATGAAGATGCCAGCAAAGGTGCGAAGGAACGTTTGGAGAACCAGGTGTTTTTCTCTAGCGGAGCGTGGCATTATGCCTTTTTCATTATGTTATTTGTCGGTTTTGCTATCAAAGTTCCGGTGTTTCCTTTCCATACCTGGTTGCCCGATGCCCACGTCGAAGCTCCAACTCCCATTAGTATGATTCTTGCCGGAATCTTATTGAAACTGGGTGGCTATGGTATTTTGCGGATTGCTTATCCTATATGTCCGTGGGCCGCGGAGACCCTTGCTTGGTGGCTGTGCTTGATCGGCATTATCAACATTGTCTATGGTGCTCTCGCCGCCATGGCGCAAACGGATTTCAAGAAATTAGTTGCTTATAGTTCCATTAGCCATATGGGATATGTGATCTTGGGTATTGCTGTTTGGGCAGCAGGTTCCCGAGCCCAATATTGGGCATGGGGAATGAACGGGGCTATGTTCCAAATGATTGCCCATGGAATTTCCTCCGCCGGTATGTTCTTCCTGGTCGGTGTAATCTATGACCGGGCACATCATAGGAATCTGGATGCCTTTCGGGGCCTAAATGAACCCATGCCGTTATATGGCGGTATCAGTGCCATTATATTCTTCGCTGCCTTAGGATTGCCC
The DNA here is from genome assembly GCA_964588185.1 of uncultured Alcaligenaceae bacterium. Lineage (GTDB taxonomy): Bacteria > Planctomycetota > Planctomycetia > Gemmatales > Gemmataceae > CAZPPD01. The sequence goes on from CAZPPD010000055.1 coordinate 1,629, forward strand.
GGGCTATGTGGATTTGTCGGCGAGTTTTTCGTGGTACTGGCCACTTGGAATTTTGATTATGTATTTGCCTTCTTGGCTGCCCTTACAGTCGTAGTAACGGCTGCATATATATTATGGACCTTACAGCGAGTCTATCTGGGAACCAATCCCATTTATAAGGACTACACCGATATAAACCTGCGCGAACTTATATGTATTGTTCCGCTGGTAATCCTGGCGATTCTGTTGGGAGTTGCCCCCGGTATCATCTTTAACTGGATGGAACCGACCGTAACCGGCTTGGTGGAGTCCTTATCGCAAATGACACCGGAATAATCCGGTAAGTCACTGGTTTGGAAGGCTATTGGCGAGTTTTAACCTCAGAAAGCTGCGGCGATGACCCTTGAAATCCTCCAACAAATGCAGGCAAACCTGGAACAGGATCTACTGGCTTTCCTGCCGGAATTGATTCTGTGCGGAACCATTGTCCTGATGTTATTGCTGCGGATGTTCTCCGGCTTGGATCGATTGCATAGTGGTTATGTTGCTCTGGCAGCTTCTCTGATCGCACTTTTCGTAAGCTGGCAACAATGGCGAGGAGTCGCCTTTGACCCGCGGCCGGAAGAAACGGTTCGCTTGGATTTGTTCACCGGCCTCCTGATATATGACAATCTATCCATCTTCCTGAAGATCTTCCTGCTTGCCTTCACTTCTTTGACAATCTGGTTGACCCTTATCACAAAAATCCCCGATCGCGAGGATTCTCCTGATTTTTATACGCTCCTTCTGGGAGCAACCTTGGGCATGATGCTGATGGCCTCCGCGCAGCATTTGCTGATGATCTTTATCGCCATTGAAATGGCCAGCTTGCCAAGCTACGCCATGGCCGGGTTCTTGAAGGGCAAACGGAAGAGTAGTGAAGCAGCCCTGAAATATGTGGTCTACGGGAGTGGTGCCGCCGGAGTAATGCTGTACGGCATGAGTCTCCTGGCCGGCAAATTCGGCACGGGTTATTTGCCGGATGTTGCCGCGGGCCTAATCGCCATGATGGAGGTTTCGACGGCTTTAGATCCCACCTTGCTCCTGGGCGTTTTGTTCATCCTCATAGGCTTCGCCTTTAAAATCGCCGCCGTGCCGTTTCACTTTTGGTGCCCGGATGTCTTTGAGGGCGCCACTGCTGAGGTTGCCGGCTTTCTTTCGGTCGCCTCCAAGGGAGCAGCGTTGGCGTTGCTTGCCCGCTTCTCCTTGGCTTTGGTCGGTATGGCAGGGCTGGACCCGCAGATGGTGACCTGGGATGGCATGCAAATGTCTTCTGCCTTCAAAATGTGGACGTTGATGGTGCCTTACTTGGTTCCCGCCTTGGGAATGTTTGCCATCCTGACCTCTACCTTTGGTAATCTGGCTGCTTTTACCCAAAACAATCTCAAAAGACTGTTGGCCTATTCCACCATCGCACATGCCGGCTATATGATGATGGCCATTGCTACCATGACGACCCAGGGGATGGCAGCGGTCTTGTTTTACCTGGTAGTTTATTTGTTCATGAACTTGGGCGCCTTTGCCTGTGTTGCCTTCCTGCGAAACCTAACCGGATCGGAAGATCTCGCCGACTTTCGCGGAGTGGTCAATCGGGCGCCAACCATCGTTATCTGCTTGGGAATCTGCCTGATGAGCCTCCTGGGGATTCCGCCGCTGGCAGGGTTTGCCGGGAAATTCCAAATCTTCCGAGTCCTTTACGATGCCGGAACTTATTACGCGCTGCCCGCCATTGCAATGCCCGGAATCAGCACATTGATGTACGTTATGATGTTTGCCCTCGGGATTAACTCCGTAATCAGCTTGTTTTATTATGTGAAAGTGCTCAAGGTGATGATCTTGGAGAAACCTTTGGAAGAAGTAGAAGGGCGGACTCCGGAGCCCTACAAAGTACCCATTTCATCCGGCATCTATTCTTGCGTAATGGCGGTGTTTATGTTTGTGCTGGGAATCTTCTGGAGTACTGTAATCGCTAATTCGGAAACCGGAGTTGATCAGTTCAAAAATCCGCCGTTGCCGAAGGGCCAAGCCGTTGCCCAGGAGGATCGTTCATGATTGATCCTTCTACCATCGCTATCCTGCAAAAACAAATTCGGCGGACCGGCCGGTCTTTGCTGCAATATTCCTGCGAATCCTTCCCCTATGCCGGAAATTCCAAGGACGAAGAAATCGTCAATCTGTTTCATTCCATGATGGCAGAGGAAAACGAGGCAGCGGGCCTATTGTCGGCTTTCCTGCTAAAGAATTACTCCGGGCCTCCGCACCTGGGAGCCTACCCGATGTTTTTCACTACCTTGAATTATCTGGCATTGGAGCGGTTGATTCCCTTGATCATTGAAGATCATGAAAAAGATATCCAAAGCCTCAAGGAGGACATCGCCAAGGTTCAAGATTTACAAGCCCGCAATTTACTTCAGCAATTGTTGGAATCCAAAGAGAAACATGTGGCCACGTTGCGGGAATTGCAGGCTCCCGAAGCAGTGACGGGTTGATGAGAAGGAAAACAAGTTGGTAAAATTTCCGGGGTTCTCGCAACGGATTCTCAACCCTCCGGAATCGCTTTATGAAATTATTTGACACGCACTCGCATCTAGACGATCTCAAATTCCAAAATGACTTTACGGAAGTTCTCGATCGCGCTGCCAAGGCCGGCCTGGAACGGATTACCGTTGTCGGCACGACGGCCGCTTCCAGTGCAACCTGCGTTTCATTAGCTTCGCAACACGATATTCTGCTTGCCACCGTGGGGATTCAGCCCAATCATGTGGCCGAAGTCCGCTTCAAAGATTGGGACAAAATCGTTCAGCTTTCCGAAAAAGACAAGGTGGTCGCATTGGGCGAAACCGGCTTGGACCGCCATTGGGATTTCACTCCCTTCGATCAACAAGAAGATTACTTTGCCCGCCACCTGCAGCTGTCGCGGCAACGGAAATTACCCGTTGTCATCCATTGCCGGGAAGCCGAAGCCGACACCCTGCGCATGCTTCGCGACGATTATGAGGCTAACGGTCCGGTGAATGCCGTCATGCATTCCTTTTCCGGATCGCTGGAAACCGCTTTGGCCTGTTTGGAAATGGGCTTGTACATTTCCTTCGCCGGGATGGTGACTTATAAGAATGCCCAAAATCTTAGAGATGTTGCCAAAGAAGTTCCCAGGGACCGGATATTGATCGAAACCGATAGCCCTTATTTATCTCCCGCCCCTCTGCGGGGAAAGAGAAACGAACCGGCTTTTGTGGCCCATACCGCCGAATGCCTGGCCAACGTCCTGGAAATGGACCTTGAGTTGTTCGGCGAACAAACCAGCAATAATGCCCGGAAGTTCTTCGGATTAGCAAATTAGAGTAGTGAGCAGGACAGGATTGTGAGCAGATTAGAGTAGTGAGAAGGACAGGATTGTGAGCAGATTAGAGTTGTGAGCATACAAGCTCTTTGCATTAGGTTTGCGTCTTCACCCCAGTCCTGAGAGGGAATAACCAGTTTGAAATTCTCCGGCGGCACCTCAGGGATGCCCACCTTGCAACTTCAAAATTCCGCCGCCTGTGCTCGCTCTTGAATTACGTCCAAGAGCAAGGGATGTCTTCCCATGGGTTCTGCCAATTGAAATTTAACTTCGGGAAACTTGTTTGCTAACGCATCTCGTATTTCCGCCAGGTCCCTGCGAACATGGATTCCAGCCGAAAGGAAAAATGGCAGCATGATGACTAATCCGGCTCCCTTCTCAACACATTGCACTCCCCCTTCTTCAATGGAAGGTCCCGCCAATTCGAGAAAGGATGCCTGGACAGTGTGGTATTCTCCACGCTTTTTCATTTCTTCAGCGAAGAAGAAGAGATCCTCATTGGCCTCGGGATTGCGACTTCCATGAGCCATTAGCAACAGAGCTTTTTTGGATTCGTATTTCATTGCATCATTTTCTGGGAATTCTTGAGCCCATTAGATATTCTAAAGAGAGGGAAATTTGGATTACAAATATCTTTAGTTCCTTATCTCAATTTCTTTCAATAACTTTTCGATTATGTTCCTTGAACAGGAAATTATTGCAACCAATTACCACAGGGACCACAAAAGTCACAGAGTAAAGATGCCGGGATCAAAATTTACCCGACGAAGGAAATTAAAAAACCAATTTTGAAAATCAGGATTGATAATGCACATTGAATACCTGATTTTCCCATTCACATTTACTCTGTGTTCTCTGTGCCCTCTGTAGTTTAATTCGATTTAAATTCCAGGATTTCAAAATGCTTGGCGAACGGCTTGGAAAATGGGTGATCTATCGGGAACTTGGCCGGGGCGGAATGGGGAGAGTGTTCCTTGCCCAGGAAGAACTGCAAGGCCGCATGGCAGCAATCAAAATCCTGGCCGCCGAACTGGCCCAAGAAGTCGGCTTCTTGCAACGATTCCAAAGGGAGATTGATACGCTCCGTCAATTGGACCATCCAGGCATCGTGAAGTTTTACGAATCCGGATATGAAAATGACTTCTACTACTATGCGATGGAATACGTGGAGGGGCAAAGTCTGGAGGAAATCCTCGAGCGAGAAAAGCAACTGCCCTGGCCGGAGGTCCTGGAGATTGCCACTAAAGTCTGCCCGGCTCTCAAACATGCCCATGACCACGGGGTTATCCACCGCGACATCAAACCGGGCAATCTTCTACGGACAATCACGGGAAGTATGAAGCTGACCGACTTCGGCATTGCCAAAGTGTTCGCCGGAGGACACTTGACCGCCACCGGCGGCATCGTGGGGACCGCGGAATTTCTTTCGCCCGAGCAAGCCTCCGGGAAGCCGGTTAACAAACGCAGCGACCTCTATTCCCTTGGGGTTGTCTTGTACATGTTGATTACCGGCAAGCCTCCTTTCGAGGGGAATACCACGCTCGATCTTCTCCACAAACATTGCTACGCCCAGTTTGACCGGCCCCAGAAGATTGTTCCGGAAATTCCTTATGAGTTGGATGAAGTCGTATGCCAACTGTTGGAGAAAGACCCGGCCAAACGCCCGGCAGATGCCCGCGTCTTAGGAACCCTGTTGGAGAAGATCAAGAAGAAAATGGACCGGAAGGGTCGGGCCACGGAAGAAATCATACCCTCAGAACAGACGTTGGCGGAAAATGCCATGGTGGCTCACAAACCCGAGGTGGAAGGCCCGGCGACGTTAATGAGCCGGTTGGTGCGGGAAGAATTGGAAGAGCAGAAACGGGGCAATTTCCTGACCCGGCTGTTCAACAACCCAATTGTGTTGGTGGTATCTTTGGCCCTTTGTATCGGCATTTTAGTTTGGACTTTCTGGCCAATGAGCCAGGAAACTTTGTTTGCCCGCGGCAAAGAATTGATGGCATCCCAAAGCCTGATCAACAAGGAACGGGCTTGGTCCGAATATCTCCAGCCATTAAATGAAAACTACCCAGGCCATCCCTATCAGGATGAGGTGGAAGAATTGCGATTGCAGTTGGTGGAAGCCCGAGAAGCCAGAGAGAATCCCTGGCCCAGTGAAGCCAAACGGCTTTATAAACTTGCGGAACAGCTTCGCAAGGAAGGCGACCATCAGAAAGCAAAGCAAACCTGCGAGAATTTGGTGACCGCCTTCTCGGGATTGAGCAACGAAGACCTCTGGGTGGGGAAAGCGCAAGAACTGCTGGATAAATTAAAAGAAGCCGAAAAAGGCCGAAAAAGCCTGAAGTCGGTCGATACGGCAATCAAAACAGCCAAGCAGGAAAGCAACCGGGGTAAACAACAAGAGGCGGAAAAACGTTTGCAAGCCTTGGAAGCCTTGTACCGGGGATCCGCTTTGGAACAGGAAGTCCTCACCAAGATTGCCGATGCTCGCAGGGAAATTCAAGCTCAAGCCAAGCTAGCTACGGATGGAAAATGACTACACCTATTGAAATCATTCCGGTACTGGATCTCAAGAAAGGCCAAGTGGTGCGAGGGATTGCCGGCCAACGGGAAAAGTATCAACCGGTGGTCAGCAAAGTTGTGCAATCCGCCGATCCATTGGAAGTAGCTCGGGCATTTCGAAAACACTTCGGATTATTCCATCTGTATGTGGCGGATTTGGATGCTATTGAAGGT
>CAZPPD010000055.1:7732-13651 GCA_964588185.1 uncultured Alcaligenaceae bacterium
CCAAGCCCTCCTCGAAGATGGTTTTCAGCTTTGGGTGGATTCCGGTTTGAAAACGGCAGTGGATGCTTCGCTGTTAGTCCAACTTGGCATCGAGGGCATCATTGCGGGATTGGAAACCATGCAAAGCCCCGCAGCATTACTGGACTTGGTCCAACAAATAGGCCCGGATAAGACTATCTTCTCCCTGGATTTGCAGGATGGAATTCCTATCTCATCCGGCAATGAGTGGAAGAATTACCAGCCAATGCAAATTGCCGAAAAGTTAAACCAATTGGGAATCTCTCAGGTAATCCTGTTGGATCTGGCGCGGGTCGGGATGGGAACAGGAACGGGAACGGAGGATCTTTGCCGACAGATTTCGGAACAATACCCGAACTTTAGATTGATAGCGGGCGGTGGAATTCGCAGCCTTGCCCAACTGGAAGATCTGCGGCAGAAGGGAGTAGCGGGAGTTCTTATCGCTTCGGCTCTCCATGATGGATTGTTGACGGCCTCAGATCTAAAGAATTTTCACTGAGATTAGTATCCCATGCATTTCCATTTGTTTCTCCCGAAATTATTTGACGATCCTGCCTGAATAGATGATGTTATTAGCATTCCGGTTTATTATCCCAAGGGGAATAAATATGCTATTTAATCGACTTCGTTGGAAATTCATGGACTTAAAATCAGGCCTATTGGTTTTACTGGCTTTGGTGGCTGCTCAACCATTGCAAGCCGGAGGAAAAAAGCAGGGCCCTCCCAATATCATCTTCCTTATGGCGGATGACTTGGGGACCGGAGATCTGGGTTGTTACAACAAAAAATCCAAAATACCCACTCCAAATTTCGACCGCCTGGCTGCCAGTGGAGTGCGCTTTACCGATTCTCACACCCCCTCCGCCGTTTGTACCCCAACGCGTTATGGAGTCCTCACCGGGCGGTATTGTTGGCGGAGTCGACTCAAACGCGGAGTCTTAAATGGCTACTCTCCCTTGCTGATCGAAACGGACCGCATGACGCTGGCCTCATTTCTGCGCTCCCAGGGATACCACACCGGCGTCGTTGGCAAATGGCATCTCGGTTTAGGAAACGCCGCTAAAGTCGATTACAGCCGCCCGCTAACTCCGGGGCCAAACACTGTTGGCTTTGACTATTTCTTTGGAATCCCGGCTTCCCTGGATATGGCTCCTTACGTGTATGTGGAAAATGATCGGGTGGTGGAGGCTCCTACCGACACCGTTAAAGGCAGCAAAATGCGTCGCCATGGTGGTGGCGGATTCTGGCGGGCCGGACCGATTGCTCCCAGTTTCGACTTCAATGAAGTTCTACCCAAAATCACCGAAAAAGCTGTTTCATACATTGAAAAGCGAGCGAAACACAAACAACCGTTTTTCCTCTACATGCCCCTGAGTGCTCCGCATACTCCTTGGATGCCGCTGAAAAAATTCCAGGGAAAAAGCAAAGCCGGACCTTATGGCGACTTTGTTGTTCAGGTGGATTGGACTGTCGGGCAGATCCTTGATGCTTTGGATCGACTCAAGGTAGCAGACAACACCTTGATCATCGTCACCAGCGACAACGGCGCCCACTGGTTGCCTCAGGACATCCGAATGTTCGGTCACCTGGCCAACTTCATTTTCCGGGGACAAAAGGCGGACATCTGGGAGGGCGGTCATCGGGTTCCCTTCTTGGTTCGCTGGCCGGGGCACACCAAAAAAGGAACTACCTGCGACGAGACTATTTGTCACACCGATATGCTGGCAACTTTCGCAGGTATCCTTGGCAAGAAGCTCCCGAAAAATGCGGGGGAAGATAGTTTTAACATCCTGCCCGCCATATTGGGAAAGAACAAATCGCCCATCCGCGAGGCAACCATTCATCACTCGGCCAATGGAACCTTCGCTATCCGCCAAGGAGATTGGGTGTTTATTGAAAAGCTGGGCTCCGGCGGCTTTAGTAAACCTCGAACACTCAAACCTAAACCTGGAGGACCCAAAGGTCAGCTCTACAATCTCGCCAAAGACATCGGCCAGAAAAACAATTTGTATTTGCAAGAACCTCAGGTAGTTACTCGCTTGCAGTCTTTGCTGAACCGTTACCGAAAGCAAGGCTACAGCCGCAGGAGGTAACAGTCAGTTTTCAGTTTTCAGTTTTCAGTTTTCAGCTCTTTGAGTCTTTGCTAACGGTTACCGGGAGCAAGGCTACAGCCGCAGGGGTTTCAGTTTTGTTGAAAAATCGGCTTCGCCGGAAAATCCCAACTTTCACTGCCGACTTTCCCCTATTTTCCGCAGGCTGGGGTTAGAAAAATTAGCCTAGGTAACTGAAAACTGAAAACTTTTCCTGGAGGTTAGGATGTACGCAGAGGTACTTGGAACACAGATCTTCTACGAAGGCAATGGCCAAGGTTTGCCGGTGATGTTTTTTCACGGGTTGGGAGGAACCTCCAATATCTGGCATTCGCAACGATTGCCGTTAAGCAAGTACTTTCTGGTTGTCACTGTGGATTTGCCCGGGTCCGGCCAGTCGGCTAAATCGGAAGAATATTCGATGGAGCATTGGGCGGATCAGATAGCCGGCTTGGCCGATGCCATTGGGATCGGCAAGTTCGTTTTGGTCGGCCATTCCATGACAACGATCCTGGTGCAAAAATTTGCGGCTAAATACCAGGATCGCCTCCATGGCTTGGTGCTGTGCGGGCCCCTGACCGAATTGCCACCCGAAGGAAAAGAGGCTTTTTCCAAGCGGGTGGAAATCGTTACCAAGGATGGCATGGGAGCGATTGCGGACTCAGTCATTTCCGGATGGCTGACTTCCGCCGGCCATCAGGCGAACCCTGCTTTGTCGGGGTTGCTTCGAGAGATGGTGATGCGAAATGACCCCGAATCCTATGTCGGCCACTGTCAAGCCTTGATGAAAGGATCTGCCAAAGAGGACCAGCCAAAGATAACCTGCCCAACGTTAATTATCGACGGGGACCAAGACACCACCACTCCTTTGGCAAATTGCCAAGCGATTGCCAAAGCGATCCCCAATGCCCGCATCCGCATCATTCCTTCTACCGCCCACATGACCATGATGGAACGACCGGAACTCTTCAATGCCGCTCTGATGGAATTTCTGGCAGAATTTTAAATTCCTGCTCCCTCGTGTTTGCATTTGACCCCGGGTACGTTCAGAAAACCCGGCAAAAGATTGCCTTTAAATACCGACTCTCCGGCACATGTACCAGAAATGGGTGATCCGGTCCTGCACCGGTGATTTTCAGGATTTGCAGCGTTCGGCCCGCTTGCCAGGCAGCAGTTTTTAAGGTGTGCAAATAATCGTCCTCCTTTACCAACCCTGTGCACGAACAGGTCAAATACAATCCACCCCTTTCGACCACCTGCAAGGCCAACCGGTTCATATCTTGGTAGCGTTTCAAAGCAATTCGAACTGCATCTCGATCCCGGGTTTGCTTCGAGGGATCCAGAACCACCACATCAAACCTCTGCCCCGATGGTTGGATATCCCGCAGCCAGGTAAAAAGATCCGCCTTTAAGAAACGAATCCGGACCTGGTTTAAATTGGCGTTTTGTTTGGCCAAGTCAATTACCTGCTCATCCAAGTCGACGCCGGCAACGTCGGCCGCTTTTCCCAGTGCTTTTGCATAGACGGCGAACCCGCCGCTATTGCAACAAATATCCAGGACGTTCTTTCCCTCACAAAAGCTCGCCAAGAATTCCCGGTTCTCCCGCTGATCCGCAAAAAATCCGGTCTTGTGCTTACTCCCCGGGGCGACCCGAAACCGCAAGCCGTTTTCCTTGATGATCACCGGTTCCGGCGGTTCCGGTTCCCGGCAGTTAAAGGATTCTTGCTTCTGGATATGCTCCTCCGCAAACCAGTAGAACTGACAATCCGGATAGTGAACCCGAAGTGCCTGTTGGATTTCCTGGTGAAAACGGTACATGCCGGCTGCAAAATACTGCTGCACAAGAATAGGACCAAAACGGTCCACGACCAACCCGCTAAGATCATCTCCTTCGGAATGAATGACTCGGTATGCATCTGTCTTTTGATCCAAGCCAAGGTATTCCCGCCGCAATTGAACCGCAGCATCGATTCGTCGCTGAAAAAAGGCAGAGTCAATTTTTTCTTGCGGATCAGGGGATAGAACTCGCAAGGCAATCCGAGAATGGCCGTTATAAAATCCGCGTCCAATCCATTGATTTTCGCGATCAACAATATCCACGACCGTTCCGCTATGAGGCTTTTCTGCTGGTTTCTCGACCATCTTTTGGAAGATCCAGGGATGAGAGGACCGGCGGACAATTTTTAAACGGATGGTTGGGGAGGTTTTATCAGGCATGAAAATATACGAATTCGAAGCAATTATGTTTCAACCCTGAAGTGCAAACTAACTTTGATGAGAATATTATGTATTGGGGAAATTACCATAGAAATTCAAAACCACGAACGAGAATAATCAACTTATAACTGATTTAGAAGCAGTCCTCGAATCTCTGATATCCGGCAAACGCCTCGTTGAAAAAACCTATCAAACCTCCATTCAATTCCCCTGCGGAGCAATCTCCCGAGCTTTCAGCAAGTGCGGTTTATTGCCACGATTAATGGCATATTGGAAATTTGTCCTCGGCGTGCAAGCTGCTCCGGTTCGGCCCTGCCGGTCCAAGGCAATAAATGCAACTCGAGCAGAATGTTGCCCCCTGCGGGTAGCCACTTCGTTGATCCTTCGAACCGCTAGTTCGCAAGCTTCTTGGGGAGTAAGGCCGGCACGCATAGACTCGACCACATAGTAGCTGCCGGAAATGCGAATCACTTCCTCACCGACACCGGTTGCTCCGGCAGCCCCCGCAGTATCATCCACATAAAGAGCAGATCCGATGATGGGTGAATCGCCGACCCTTCCCGGTAGTTTGTTGGCTAAGCCGGACGTCGTACAAACACCGCCCAGGGAATTCTTGTGATCCAGGGCCAAGACGGTGACGGTATCGTGGCCGAGTAATGGAGTGTCCAATGCCGCGTGAGCCGGGCGGCGCGGATTTCGATTGTTCGCTCCCCGGTTGTTCTTCTTCTGTTGAGCTTGCCGGCGTTTTTCCCAAGTCGCCAGGCTTTCCGGGGTCAGCAAGTTTTCCAAGGGAAATCCCTGTTCTTGAGCGAACCTTTGGGCTCCCTCTCCTACCAAAAGGATATGGGGAGTTCTCTCCATCACTTTCTTCGCCACTGCCGCCGCATGTTTCACGTTTTCCAAAGCTGCAACCGCACCACAGTTGAGTGTCCTTCCTTCCATCACACAAGCGTCAAGTTGGACGGTACCCAATGCATTCGGCAACCCGCCGTACCCTACGGAATCCACCGAAGGATCATCTTCTACTGCTTGAGCACCAGCCAACGCTGCATCCAGGGCCGGTCTGCCTTTCCGCAAGATGGGTAAGGCGTTGCGAACCGCAATTTGCCCAAATGGCCAAGTCGCAATAACAGCTTGCTGGGGCATGGATATTTCTCCTTTTTGGCTGACCAAATCCCAATTCCCATTATTCCCAAGTTATCTTAAGCAGATCAAAGGCCAAAGGACAAACCAGGACTTTTCGTAAGGGAGGTAAACTTTTCCATTTCTTGCAAAGGCTAACGATCATCCCAACCGATACCAGATTTACCGATTGTATCGATTATTCAACCGTAAGGATGGTTTGGATGGCAAACAATGAAATGCCACGAGGCAGCCAACATGGTTTGCCTTGGAAACTTTTCTGTTTGCTGCTTCTGCTTTTAGCCGGCGGAACATTCCCCGGCTGTACGCGGAAATTCTTTCGAAAAGTAGCCGACAAGGAAGTTGCGCATGTTCTGAAGGAAAAAGACCTCTTCCCAAAATGGGGGATTCGCAATTACTTCGGTCCCTATCCGGACCCACGGGCCCGCTTTGCCAACCCCGCCAATCCA
>CAZPPD010000056.1:0-13586 GCA_964588185.1 uncultured Alcaligenaceae bacterium
CACCACCGATTTTGAAGCCAGTTTCAATACCGCCAATGGACTAGCCCCAGCACCTTCCGCAGACCTGCTCAATGGCAGTTCGGGAGACGATGCCCTATTTGGCTTTAACAACGCAATCGTTACTGTTCTTGGTGGGCCCGGAAATGACATCTACTCCACAAATGTTGATGGCGGCACTTCTTTAGTTAACATGGAGGAAGGGCAAGACACCATCTTATTTGCGACTGGCGATACGATTATGGGAGGATTGGGAGACGATCTAATCAGCGAAGCCCGATTCAATCCCGAGATGGAAAATGCCATTACGTTTCTGTTTGGCGGAGGGAACGACGATACCATTAACGCAGGCCAGGGCCCCGATGAGATTCGTCCCGGAAATGGCCAGAATCTAATAAACCTCATTGGAAGTATGGATACTCTAATTGGAGAAGGGGGAGATGATGACATCAATAGTAACTCCGGATTTCAAATAAGTTGGTAATTGGTTGACGGCAACCTGCATCACCCGCACGGTAGCCCCACTGCGATGACCACGGACCACTGGAGAAAGCCTAGCCGGGCTCGAACAGAAAGAAAGTAGTAACGGCTGGAAGCACAATTCTTGTTGAATCTGGTCTTGGGGGGCAGAAGGAGCAAAAAAATATTCGTTTTCCGGGTTATTCTCATTTACAAACGCTAATATTCGAGTTCACTGGAATAAATTCCCCTGGACGTTTTGCTTTCATGTTTCATAATAACGGTTTAAGTATGTGGGGATATTTTTGTTTACCTGGATTCATTTTCCAGGCAGAACCGCCTGTTCGCGACCATCTTAGCAGTGTTCTGAACCTAATATGAGGGAATAAAAGATGGCAATTGGTCTGATTGGTAAAAAAGTGGGCATGACCCAGATTTATGATGAGGGTGGCAAAGTCAATCCGGTGACCATCCTGCAGTTGGGACCTTGTAACGTGTTGCAAATCCGTGAGCCGGAGCGGGATGGATATAATGCTGTCCAGTTGGGATTTGAAGAGAAACCCCGTCATAAGGCGACGCGAGCCGAGCGGGGACATGTCTCCGAGGATATGGAATCGAAGCGGCGGCAGGCAGGCAGTAAACCTCTGCTCGCCAAGGCAAACTGCGAGCCTCCTCGCCATATCCGGGAATTCCGGGTCGAGGAACCCCCTGCGGAATTGGAAGTCGGCAAGCTGTTAAATGTCGAAGATGTATTTAAGGACATCAAACGCGTTGATGTGATCGGGAAAACCAAAGGCCGGGGCTATGCCGGGGTTATGAAGCGGCATAATTTCGCCGGTTTAAAAGCCAGCCATGGGGTAAAGAAAGTACACCGTTCGGCTGGGGGGACGGGATCTTACTGCTCCACCGGCGGTGGCGGCCGGCCTAAGAAAGGACACAAAGCGTCCGGTCAGTACGGCAACGCACCGCGGACGGTGCGAAATCTTGAGATTATGAAAATTGACAAGGAAAATAACGTTTTGGTGGTCAAAGGCGCCGTGCCGGGACCGAATGGCGGATTCTTGATTGTGCGGCCGACCAATAAAAAGGGCTAATACTCAAGAAATAAACTGCTCCAGGAATTTCTTGCTTCTCCTCAGAGATTGTTTGCGTCCTTCGAGGGAATCCTCGAAGGACCGGTCTTCTACTTCAATGCAAACCGGGCCTTTGTAGCCGATATCTGTCAGTTCCGAGAAGAATGGGCCCCATTTCACTTCGCCATACCCTGGGATCTTTGGCGTATTCCAACCCAATCCCATGACGCCTTCCTCATACAGCCGGTCGGGATCAATCTTGGTGTCCTTGGCATGGACATGAAAGATTTTGGATTGGAACTCGCGGAGACAGCGAACATAATCGATGTGCAACCACACCAAATGAGAGGGATCGAAATTCAAGCCAAAGTTGGGCTTGGGCATGTCGGCAAACATTTTTCGCCAAACCGCCGGGGACATGGCCAGGTTGGTTCCTCCGGGCCATTCATCCTGGGAAAAGAGCATCGGGCAGTTTTCAATGGCAATGTTGACCCCTGCGGACTGGGCATGTTCCAGGATAGCCGGCCAAATTTCCATCACGAGCGGCCAATTATCCGGGACGGACTTGGTCTGATCGCGGCCGATAAAAGTGGTGACGGTGTTTACCCCGACCATTGGAGCAGCGGTGATGACTTTCTTGAGGTGCTCGACCACATTGCTGCGGTGTGCCGCATCGGGATGGAGAATGTTGGGGTAATATCCGAGAGCGGAAATGTTGACGCCGGATTTTTTCACCTGATCCTTGATCGCCTCGGCGGATTCCTGATTAATGGTGGAAACATCAATATGAGTTACACCCGCATACCTCCGTTCCGCTTTACCGGGGGGCCAACACATTACCTCGATATAAGAAAAGCCCTCATCGGAAGCGAAATTGAGGACTTCTTGCAGGGATAGATCAGGGAGAATGGCGGTAACGAAACCGAGTTGCATTTTTTTCTCCAAAAGATTGGTAGCCGTCGCCGAAATTCAGCCGTAGGAATTAAGCAGAATCAGATTTGGTGGCTGGACTCGCCGGAATTCAGCCGGAAGGTGTAGGACTGAATCCAGCTACTATGATCTGCAAATCTAAGTAACAGTCAAGGATTTTGCTCAGAATTCAGTTTCAGTTCCAGATTCCAGTTTCAATAGTCCAACTGATATCAACATTTCCGGGGTGAACTTGAGGTTCAAATAAAACCTGTGGCATTTATCGCCCCGATAGGGGCAACAACAAGGTAGCCCAAGGCTGAGCGAAGCGGCGATAGCCGCAGGTCGCCGCCCTGGGCAAGGCGGAATTCTTCTCCGGGTTATTTCTTTTTCACGTCGTAGCAGATCAACACACTTTGGTCGGCAATGTAGAGCCGGCCATTTGCAATCACGGGATGAGCCCATGCCCGGTCGCCGCTTCGGTTAGGTTGTTCCAGTACTCCGTGCTGCTTGTATTCCTCGGGAGTGGCTCCAATCAAGTAGACATTGCCGTTGCGTTCGTCCCGGTAATAGAGTCGCTGGTCGGCGTACAGAATCGCCCCTTTGCCGGGCTTGCGGCTTTTCCAGGCTACCTTGCCGGTTTGGAAATGCAAGCAGACCAGTTCGCCGCGGTTGTTTCCATACAAGTGATCTCCCAGAAGAATCATACCGCCATGATGATTCTGAAAATCCTTGGTAAAGTATACGACCTTGGCGGAAGTATTTTCGCCATCTCGTTTCAATTCGGCCAAGGCACCGCCGGTACCGTAAGCGCTGGTGGCAAACACTTGATTTTTTTGAAAGACCGGGGTGGTGATATTGGCCGTTCGGTTTCCGGCATCGCTGAACGACCAGAGAAACTTACCGTCTTTGGCGCGAACGCCAACTACAGCCCCTTTGGAAGCATTGTCCCCACGGCCACGTCCCAGGAACTGAATATATTGCCGCAATCCATCGACCTCGGCCACAATGATGGAGGAATAGCCTGCCGAATAACCCTCCTCAATAGGGCATTTCCAAATCAGGCTGCCACTCATTTTGTCCAGGGCAACGATGGTCGCCTCAGACCCACCCGGAGTGACAAGGACTTTTTCTCCATCAATTAACGGCGACTCGGCGTAGCCCCACCCGCCCCGGCGGCCTTTGAAGTCTTCCCGCAGGTCTTTTTTCCAGAGGATTTTTCCATCGGCAACATTTAGACAAGCCAAATCTCCGAAGACCCCTAATGCGTAGAGGCGGTCTCCATCTACAGTAGGAGTACAGCGAGCCCCCATGCGCCCAACCCGGCCACGGCCTTTTAAGGAGCCCAAGGATTGTTTCCAGAGGAGGGAGCCATCCTTTTCCTTCAAGCAAAAGACGTAATCTTCGTCCTCAGCGTGGCCCATGATTAAAATGCGGCCGGCAGCAATGCTGGGCGTGGAGTATCCTTTGCCCAAGTTTTCCACTTGCCAGAGAATCTTTGGACCGCCCTCGGGCCAGGATTGCAGGAGGCCGGTTTCCTTGCAGATAGCAGTTCGTTGCGGTCCCTGCCATTGGGGCCAATCGAATTCTCGGGGCTTGTATTCCTGGGCCCGGGCAGGACCGACCGATAAGATCAGGGCCGCAATTCCAATTCCTGCAAAGCTGCGGAACATGGTTGTTCTCCTTGGAGGTAAGAGTGAACCTTGAGGTAGGTGAAGGAGGTAGGGTTAAACCTTTATCCGTGGTAGGTAGATATTGAATTTACCGGACAACCTCCGGTATGACAAGCCTGCTCCTATTTCTTGCAATCCAAGGGTGTCAATAAATGCCGATTGTTTCCTTTTACCGAGGGATTGTTGCCACAAGTTGCCGGTGGTGCCCAATGTCAGTAGATGGCAACAATTGGCACGGGAATCACCGTCAACTGACGGTCTGATGCGGCTTCGAAGCAACCTTACGGGGCTAAGCGTTCTCCAACAAGACAAGGGATTGATCTCACGAATTATTCTTGGCCCATTGCGCAACGCGATTTCTTCGCAGGGCAATGTTGCCGAGATGTGCCGCCGAAGCAGCATGAACTCCCGCTTCGGCCGGAGTGTTTGGGCGGCGGCGGTTGCGGATGCAATCAATCCAATGAGTGAGGTGCAATAGCTCGCCATCCGGGTTGGTATAAAAGTCCAATCCTCGGTCGCCTTTGCCCAGCACCATTTCTACCGGTTTGCCCCGGCCTCGCTCGGGACGAATTTCAAAGCGGCCGCGGTCAATATAAAGGGTGCCGTCGGATCCCATGATTTCGATCATGGCCCGGCGATTGGCGTTGACGAACGTTCCTTCGAAATGCATCTGGATGTTGTTGGGATATTCCATCAAGGTTTGGATGGTGTCTGGCGTTTCCCAGATACCCCGGCTGATGGTTTGCATGCCGATGGTGACGGCCTTTTGCGGATGATCCAGGTTTAAGATCCAATGAGCCACATCCACCCAATGGACCATCAGGTCGCCGAGAATGCCGTTGCCGAAATCCCAGAACCAGCGCCAATTGCGGAAGCGGTAGGCGTTGAAAGGTTGCTTGCGGGCATTTCCGAGGAATGCATTCCAATCCACTTGCCGGGGATTAATATTTTCGACTTTGCGGCGCACGCGGTCGACGTTGCGGTTCCATTGCATGTGCACCTTGTAGAGGGTCCCCAATCGGCCCTTCTGGACTAACTCCCGTGCCCGGATGATATGGGGCATGCTGCGTTGTTGGGTGCCGACCTGCACGATGCGGTTGTGGCGATTCTGAGCTTGGATAACCCGGGGTCCTTCGGATAGGTCGTGGGTGAGTGGCTTTTCCACGTAGACATCCTTGCCGGCGGCACAAGCGGCAATGGTCATCGGGGCGTGCCAGTGATCCGGAGTGCCGATCAAGACGGCATCGATATCTTTTCGCTGCAAGATTTGCTGGTAGTTCTGCGTGGCAAAGGCGTTGGGATGGGCCAGCTTTCGGGCCAGGTTCAAGTGGCGATCGTAGATGTCACAAATAGCCGCCATCCGGACATTGGGGATCCGCGCTAATGATTGCATCAAACGGCGACAACGTCCTCCGGTTCCAATCAAGCCGATGTTAATTCGTTCGTTGGCATTTTGACCTTGAATCGCCGGAGCGGCTAAAGCGGCTGCTCCGACTGCTGCAGAAGTTGCCTGAAGAAATGTTCTCCGGTGAGTGGACATCCGAAATCTCCTAATCTTATTGGTTACACTTTCGTGCCATGATAATTGAGAATCCTCCGGAAAGCAAAAGCCGAATCGGCAGCTGGATTCGCTAGATTTCAGGCCGCGAATTGGGCAACCAACCTTTTCACTCCCCTCGGCTGAAAATGCCGGTTTTTTCCCTATAATTGGGGAAATGATGTCTACACGTTTTCGATTCAAGAGGTAACTTGCAGCAATGACCAACGCAACCAATGATCCCTGGTTTCAACATTTATTCGCAGACCGTATCGGGGGAGCCAATTACGGTAAGGGAACGGAAATCTACAAGTTTGAGAAGATCAAGCGGGCGAAACGAGCGGCGTTGAAGGATTACCCGGATCGGAAATTGTTGGACTTCGGCATCGGCGAAAATGATGAAATGGCGGACCCATTAGTTCGGGAAAAGGGAAAACTGGAAATCGATCAACTGGAGAATCGCGGGTACACCGACAACGGCATCCAGGAATTCAAAGACGCCGCGGCTGCTTTCATGAAAAAGGTATTTCAAGTCGATTTAGAACCAACCACCGAAGTCAATCATGCGATCGGTTCCAAGCCTGCTTTGGCTATGTTGCCGGCTTGTTTCATTAACCCGGGGGATGTGACCTTAATGACGGTGCCGGGCTATCCGGTCGCTGCAACGCACACGAAATATTATGGCGGCGAAGTCCATAACTTACCTCTCCTCAAGGAGAACGATTTCCTACCGGACTTGGATGGCATTCCGGAAACCATCCGCAAGCGAGCCAAGCTGCTGGTCATCACCTACCCCAATAGCCCGACGGGAGCGGTGGCTACCAAAGAGTTCTACAAGAAAGTGGTTGACTTTGCTCATGCCAATGAATTGATAGTGGTCCAGGATGCTGCCCATATCCTGTTGACCTTCGGTGGGCCGCCTTTGAGCTTCCTGCAAATGGATGGAGCCAAGGAGGTAGGTGTTGAGGTGCATTCCTTATCCAAAGGCTTCAACATGATCGGCTGGCGGATTGGATTTGTGGCGGGGCATGCCAAATTGGTCCAAGCCTTTGCCGACGTCAAAGACAATTCCGATTCCGGACAATTCGCGGCGATTCAGAAGGCGGCTGCCTTGGCATTGGAGCACTATGAGATTGCCGAACAAACCCGCGAAAAATATCGCCGGCGACTGCAAAAGTTGGTTGCGGTCCTAAAAGAGGTGGGCTTTGACGCCGACATGCCGGGCGGGAGTTATTTCCTTTACACCCCTTCTCCCAAAGGCGGCGGGGATACAACGTTTGCCAACGCCGAAGAAGCAAGCCAGTTCCTGATCCAAAAATCTTCAATCGTTACCGTTCCTTGGGATAATGCCGGTCCTTTCCTTCGCTTTTCCGTGACGTACTTGGCCAAGGATGAGAAAGAAGAGGATGCTCTCATGATGGAAACCAAGGAGCGATTGAAAAGCCTGCAACTTCGATTCTAGAGCCAAGCGCAATGCCACTCTCCCAAAGTGAACTATCTCGCCGAAACCTGCGCCGGGTTTTTACCGAAGGATTCACGGCTCGGGATATTGCGGAGCCGCTGGTTTCCTTCGACGCCAACAGTCCATCCCGGGAAATCGCTTTAATTTTGCAGGAAATTGAATACGACGTCGCCGGGATTCGCCAGGGTGGATTCATTCATGGCTTTGTCCACAAGGATGATCTTGGGGAAGGTCCTTGCGGTCAGTTTATGCAGCCGATTCCGAAGGAAAACCTCCTCTTGGATTCGAGTGACTTTTCCCAGGTGATCCAAATTCTGAACCATTCCCAACAAATTTTCGTGGAAGCCTTTGGCCGCATCGGTGGGATCATTACCAAATCCGACTTACAAAAACCGCCGGTTCGCATGTGGCTCTTCGGCATGGTCACGATCATCGAGATGGGCTTTGTCGCATTAGTCCAGCGACACTTCAGCAGTGATGAATGGCGTTCCTGTCTATCCGCCGGCCGTATTCAGCAGGCGGAGAAATTGTTGGAAGAAAGGAAGCGACGCGGGCAATACTTGGGACTCATGGAATGCCTGCAATTCTCGGACAAGGGACAGATTATTGTGAAAACCCCTGAGCTACTGAAAAAGGTAGGCTTTCCATCACGGAGACGGGGTGAAGAAGTGATCAAAGACTTGGAAAAACTCCGGAACAATCTGGCTCACTCGCAAGACATCATGACCTATGACTGGGAGGTTATCGTCGGTCTTTCCGCCGGATTGGATCGGGTGTTGGCTTTGCTGCAAGAATGATTATTTGGATTGTTCTCCTTAAATTGCGTCCCTTAACTTAGGATTTCACCGGCAATGGGAATTCGCAGAGGGGAATGCTTGGGGAAGGTTCGGCGAGAACTTCCGCCAGCGTTGTTTCCCGAAAAGCTTTTTCCACCATTTCCAGGGCTTTGTCCAAACGATTGTGCAAAGGACAAAGCCGGACGCCGTGAGCCGCCAAACCCAACGGGCATTCATTGATTCGTTGGATAGGGTCGACCGCATTAACAATTTCCAAGATGGTCAATTCCGACGGTTGTTTGATCAGCGACATACCCCCGCCGCTGCCCCGGCGGGATTGGATGACATTGGCTCGCCTTAATCTTTGCAGCACTTTGGAGAGATACGCCTGCTTGACCAATGTTCCTTTGGAGATTTCCTCGGTAGTTTGCGGAGCCGGTAACTTTTGCGCTAAATAAACAACCGCCCGCAATGCATATTCAACGGTTTGTGAAAACATGCCATCTCTCCGAGATTTAAATTGGACTTTGCAATCCATTATAGGGATTGTATTCTAGTTTGAAATTGGACAAAAGCATCCAATTCTTCTCCAATTTAGTTTCCTGTTTACGAAAGGAGTTGCGTGCATGAAAAAAGCAACGTTGTATATCTTGTTGGGCATTATTGCTCTGACCGCCGGTCCGTGGGCGGCGAACTCCCAACCCAACCGGAAAGCAAAAGTAGACAAAGCAGCTTTAGAGCGTACTCGGAAAACGGTGCGTATGCTGGACGACATTTACAAACAGGCGGTCGTCCTCATTACCGGCAAGTATGTTAAAGACGAAAACGACTACCCAGCGGGAAGAGCAGCTAAAGTCCTATTCCGTAATATATCCGAAAAAGGCTGGCACACGGTAAGGCTCATCGATGTTAGTGGGAAACCCTACAATCCGGCAAATGTAGCCAAGGATGCGTTTGAGAAAAAAGGAGTCGAGGAATTGATCCGCGGCAAAGATTATGTCGACGAAGTGGAAATAAAAGAGGGCAAAGCGTACTTACGTGCGATTACGCCGATTCCGGTCGTTATGAAAAAGTGCATCCTGTGCCATTCAAATTATGCCCAGGCAAAGAAAGGAGAAGCGGTAGGAGCTCTAAGCTACACGGTTCCGATTGAATGAAAGGAATTACGGTCGGACCTATCGGGCAATGAAATCAGTTGTCTTCGTCCTTCGGCTCGATTTTGGTTTCTTTCATCTTGACCAGCATTTGTTTGAGTTCCGCCCGCCCGATGGTAGAAGTGAGCCGGTGGCGTAATTCCAGGACCTCTTCGATTTGCTTCTTGCTCCGCCACAATGCTTCCACACAAGCGGGATCAAATTGCCGCCCGGATTGTTGCTCCAGTTCATTGAAGGCTTCGTCTAACGTGAGGGCCGGCTTATGCGGCCGATTGCTGGTCATGGCATCGAAGGCTTCGGCCACGGCTACAATGCGGGCAAGGATATTGATGTTTTTTCCTTCGATTCCATCCGGATAGCCCTTCCCGTCCCAGCGTTCATGGTGGTCCCGGACAATGGGAAGAACTTTGGTGAGTCCGGGAATGGCCTTTAACAAATCCGCTCCTCGAGTAACGTGGGATTTGATTGCTTCCATTTCTTCCACGGTCAGGGAATCGGATTTCCACAGATCGGCATCTTCCACCGCCATCAAACCAAAATCGTGAAGCGGAGCTCCAATCCGCAGCAGATTGCGATCGGTTTCGGAGATTTCCAGTTGATCCGCAATGATCAACGCGTAGTCGGTTACCCGTTGGCCATGTTGAAAGAGGCGTTCGTTGCGGGAGCGCAGGATTTGCGTGAGAGCCTGGGCTGTTTTCACTGTTTTGGCGCGGTGGCGTTCCAAGGTTTGCTGAACGCTGTCCACACTCAGGGATAGCGCCAATCCCAGTATGTCCGCCAGGTAAAGGTCATTTTTGCTGAAGGGTTGCTGGCCGGATTTTCGAGTCAGCAGAATCGCTCCGGTAATTTTCCCTTGGGAACGGAGCAGCGCGACCAGGCCGTAATTTTTTTCTTCCGGGTTTTCCGCGTCGCATTCCCAGGCCAGCAGGGATTTTCTTTCGTGGTAAGCCCGTTCAATAAAGTGGTTTCGCAGGAAGGAATCTTGTTCGCCTGCATTATGAAAATCAAGGAAGGCCCCAATTTTGAGGGAATCAGCTTTTTCTCCGACGACCGCAACCGCAGTCAGGGATTCAAACATTTCAGCCGTTTCCCAAAGAACGGAGTTGAGAAACTCCTCCACCGATTCAAACCGGGCGAACAAGCGGCCGGTCCGAATAACCTGACGAATCATGCTTTTGGCTCTGGGGTCTTCCCCTATTTCCGGCGAATACAGGATATCGGCAAAATTATCCCAGGAAAGATCCACCGAATCCTCAACCACGAAATGGTTGTCGTTCTCCTTTTCGGAGGATTCCACTTGAGAAGAAATATTATCCACCATGAAATCCAGTTCGCCGAACCGGATTACATCTCCCGGAGAAATGGTAACATTGGTACGGCCAACCACTTCTCCATTGAGGAAGGTTCCGTTAGTGCTCCCGAGGTCCTGTACGGTCCATCCCTCTTCGGTGTAGGCGAGTTGGGCATGCTGACGACTGACAGAAGGGTCGTCCAAGAAGATTTGCGAGGTAGGAGAGCGGCCAACCCGAATCACTTCATTTGGCTCACCAAAATGCTTTTGATCGGAGGCAAGAGATCGGAGACTGAATTTTTGAACAACCATGGGGGAACTCAACAATTAAACTGGTGTCAAAAGCGTACATCTCTGGAAAAGATTTCTTCATTCTTCCTGGCGAACTACTTCGAAGAACTCCTTTTCATCCAAAGGTTTTGCGAACACACATCCGGTTAGCCAGGCTCCTTCGGGCGAAGCACAAACATGGATCACCCGCGCTTGGCAAGATCGGATTAATCCTGATTTCGGATCCTCAATCTCGATAACCAAGTTGGTTTTCACTTCAAACTTTCTGGGAAGAATCAGTCCCACACCCCCACGCGACATATTCTTGATGGGACCAATCCAAGCAATTTGCGCCATGTCCCGTTGATTGTCGGGTTGGCAATAAACGCGACACCGGCAAGAAAAGCGGGGCCAATTGCGATTCTCCTTCCCGGAGAAAACCTTCGGGTCCGAGCCATCATCAAAAAAATTCATTCACTTGCCTTAATCTAAGTCCAAAATCAATAATCAGGAGGATATTTCTCTACTTGCATTCCACAATGGCAAAACAAAACTGGTTTTTTCAAACATAGCTTACATCTAGACCATGTGAAGCCGTTGCAACAATTTTCGCTAAAATCAGAAGATGCAATTAATCGGGAGAAGGGTTCTTTTGAGTGGAAAAAGACTCTGGAATTTCCCGCGGCATCCGAAGATAATAAATGCTGGTGCAGAATTTTACTCCGCTACTTTTTCCCGCCGCAAAAATCCAAGTGATTGAGATTTCCAAGTGAGGTCTGCATGAGACCGCGATTAGTACTGTTGGCATTCCTGCTAATTCTGATTCCAAATAGCCTTATTTCTGCGAACGAAAAGCCGGAAAAGCAAGCCTTCTCAAAGGGCAGTCTGCTATTCGCCAAGGAGATATTGCCTTTATTCCAGCGTAAATGTTTGGGATGCCACGGGGATGATCCCAAAATTCGTGGGGGGCTTGATCTTCGTTCCCGAAAAACTTTGCTGGTGGGCGGGGATAGTGGTGTTGTTTTGGTTCCCGGTCACGCAGAGAAGAGTAAACTATATCTGTCGGTGCTGAGAAAAGGGGACGTGGTCATGCCCCCGAAAGAAAGAAACCGGCTTACCAAATCCGAAATCAATGCTCTGAAAGCTTGGATCAATGCCGGAGCTCCCTGGCCCGATGAGGCCCAACGAAAAGTTCTCCTCAGCAAGGATTGGTCCGGACCTAAGGATGGAGTGCGGGTCGCCACCAGTGGTGGACTTTCCGCGGAATGGACCAACCGCCGGTACAAGAAAGAAGACATTTGGGCTTTCCAACCGGTGAAAAAAGTAGAGCTCCCTTGGGGAACTTTAGCGGAAGGGCGGCCGAAACACCCGATTGATGCTTTTATCGTTCGCCGGTTACAACAGCAAAAAATAATCCCAGCCGGACAAGCGGATAAACGTATCCTCATCCGAAGAATCACATTTGATTTAACCGGATTGCCGCCTGCTCCCGAAGCAGTCCACCAATTTCAAAAGGATGATTCGCCACAAGCGTTCGACAAGTTGATTGATAGACTTTTAGCTAGTAAACACTACGGCGAAAGGATGGCTCAGCATTGGCTGGATGTGGTTCGCTACGCCGATACGGATGGTTTTTCGCGGGATACTTTTCGCAAGAATGCCTGGAAGTACCGGGATTATGTCATCCGATCATTTAATGAGGACAAACCCTACAATCAATTTGTCCTGGAACAAATCGCCGGGGATCAGCTCCACCCCCAAGATCCAAAGATGCAGGCGGCGGTGAGTTTTCTCTGGATGGGACCTTGGGAGCATACCTCCATGAGTGTTGCCTCCGTAACCCGGCAGCTGTGGCTGGATGATGTGACCCATAGCGTGGGCATTACCTTCCTGGCACAAGGAATGATGTGTGCCAAATGTCATGATCACAAGTTCGACCCGATTCCAACCCGGGATTATTACCGGATGCAAGCTGTCTTTTCCAATACGACTCACCGGGGAAGAAAAGGCTACGAAATCCGGCCGCAGCGGCCTCAACCAATTCATATTCTCGTTGGCGGTTCCTTGGAGAACCGAGGTGAGAAGGTTTCGCCAGGAGTTTTGAGTGCCATCTCCCTCTCCAAGGACTCATCGCATTCACAGGCGAAGAAGGAAGGATCCCGTTTGCAATTAGCCCGCTGGATTGCCAATGCTGAGAATCCTCTTACCGCCCGAGTAATGGTGAATCGGGTTTGGCAGATGCACTTTGGCCGAGGTCTGGTTGCCTCGGCGAATAATTTTGGCAAGATGGGAGAGCAGCCGACTCATCCGGAACTCCTCGACTGGTTGGCAACCTGGTTTGTGGAAAATGATTGGTCGGTAAAAAAGCTGCACCGGTTAATCCTGACCAGCCGGACTTATCAACGCGCCGGCCATCATCCCGATCCGGAAGCATTAGATAAAGCAGATCCCAAAAATGAGTTGCTTGCTTATTTCCCGCCTCGCCGGATGACAGCGGAGGAACTGCGGGACGCGATGCTCGCCGCATCTGGAGAGCTAAACCGGCAAGTCGGTGGCCCCAGCATCTTCCCGGAGATTAATTGGGAGGTGGCTTTCCAACCGCGCTTGTCGATGGGCCGTTTGATGGAACCTTATCAACCCAATTCCAGGAAAGAGGACCGCAATCGCCGCACCTTGTATGTAGTACGGCAACGCAACTTGCCCAATCCTTTTCTGACGGCCTTTAACCAACCGGGAACGGAAATGTCTTGCGAAAAACGAGATGAAACCACGATCACACCCCAGGCCTTTACCCTTTTCAAAGGCCAGTATGCCCACCAGCGTGCGTTGGCATTTGCTCACCGATTGCGAAAATCCGCAAAGACTCTGGATGACCAGATTAAGTTGGCTTATCGCTTGGCCTTCGCCCGCTCTCCTTCGGAGAAAGAACTGGATCTCTGCCGCAAGCATGTGGAAAAAATGACCGCTCATCACCAACAATTTCAG
>CAZPPD010000057.1:0-13555 GCA_964588185.1 uncultured Alcaligenaceae bacterium
AGCAGAACTAGGGAACCCCTATGCGAACGGAAAACAAATATCGCGAGAAGATTGAATACAGTACAACGAAATTGAAGAATGAAATTCCGCAAGAATAGTAGTTTTGGTAGGGCTCTATCACAGCATCGAAAACTTTGATGCCTACACACACAAAGTATGAAACCGCATTTCATCCCCTATTCCCAAGCCCGATACTCCGAAACCGAGATGCAACAAAGGGCGGACAGTTTCCACCAGTTAATGGCATCGCGAAGAAGTGTGCGGAATTTTTCCTCAGAACCGGTCCCAAAGGAATTGATCGAACTGGCAATCTCAACTGCTTCCTCTGCCCCTTCCGGAGCCCATCGGCAGCCTTGGCGTTTTGTTGCCGTGAATGATCCCAATGCCAAAAGGGAGATTCGAATTGCCGCCGAAGCCGAGGAACGGGAGTCTTATGAAGGGGGTCGCATGCCGCCGGAATGGCGGGAAGCCTTAGCCCCAATCGGAACGGATTGGCGGAAACCTTTTCTGGAGACGGTGCCATGGTTAGTGGTGGTATTCGAGGAACTCTACGGCATCAATCCGGACGGAACTCGGCGAAAAAATTACTACGTCAAAGAAAGCGTCGGCATTTGCTGCGGGATGTTTATCGCCGCCCTGCACAATATGGGGCTGGCTACATTAACCCACACCCCCAGCCCAATGGGCTTTCTGTCCCAAATTCTTGGCCGCCCGGAGAACGAGAAGCCGTATATTTTATTTCCAGTCGGCTATCCGGCAAAAAAGGCGACGGTTCCCGACCTCAAACGCAAGTCGCTAGAGGAAATTGTTGTTTGGAATCCGGATCCAATCGAGTAGGAGGATTGCTCAATAAACTGCCGCCAACTTTTTTCCAATTCCACCCTGTCGGAGGCGGACGCATTGACGAATTCAGACAAATCAGACAGGTACCCGAATCCACAGAACCCGGCAGCCTCTCGCATTTCCTCTTCCGAGGCTTCGGCTTCCCAGACCCTGTTAAGGAAGTTCGCCAATAGACCTTGGGAAGTTTGGGAGATTCATCTCATCTGCGCCCGTGTCACCTGTAATCTAACTTGCTTGCTTCTGGCCGGACACGATGCAGAAGCTGGTTCGGTTCGGAAAGTATGCCACCCAACCAACCATTAGGTAGGATTTAACAGGCCAGCAGCACCGTCTCAATTCACACTCAGCTGAAACAACTCCTGCGGCGGTTCGCTCTCGATGAGTTTCAGGTCAAACTTCTCCTGCAAGATCTTGAAAACATTAGGCGTAATGAACGCCGGTGGAGCAGGTCCCAAGCGAATCCCCTTCATTCCGAGGTGCAACAAGGTCAATAACACTGCGACTGCTTTCTGCTCAAACCAGGAGATTACCAACGTAAGCGGCAAGTCATTTACACCGCATCCAAAAGCATCCGCCAAACCTGTGGCTACCCGAATGGCCCCATAAGCGTCGTTACACTGGCCCATGTCCAAAAGGCGGGGCAAGCCGGCCACAGTGCCGTATTCATGGTCGCGGATACGAAATTTGCCACACCCTAACGTCAAGATTACCGATTCTTCGGGAGTTGACTGAGCAAACTGGGTGTAATAGTTGCGGCCCGATTCGGCTCCATCACAGCCACCGATCAAATAGAAATGCTTGATCGATCCGGATTTAACCGCTTCAATCACTTTGTCCGCCAACCCAAGAATCACCCCATGATGGAATCCAATGGTGGACTCCCCGGTTTTGTTTTCCGGTAACGGCTCGCACTTTTTCGCCATCTCAATGACCTGGGAGAAATCGTTGTCCTTTAGCCGGGTGGCTCCCGGAACTGCGGTTACACGGGTGGTAAACAATCGATCCTTGTACGATTCCCAAGGAATCAGAATACAATTGGTTGTCGCCACCACCGGCCCAGTGAACTGCGAGAACTCAATGTGTTGATTCTGCCAGGCAGTACCGAAATGACCCGCCAAATGCTTGTGAGCCCGCAACTTGGGATAGCTGTGTGCGGGTAACATTTCGCCGTGAGTGTAAACATTGACACCGGCGTTTTCGGCCTGCTCCAGCAGGTCGGACAGATCCAGCATATCATGGCCGGTTACCAGGATGCCGGGCCCTTCCTTGGTGCCTTGGTAAACCGAAGTTGGCGATGGAGCCCCGAACTTTTCGGTGTGTCCCACATCTAACATTTCCATCACTTGCAGATTCATCCGCCCGCATTCCAACACCAACTCTAACAGGCTGTCCAAATCAAAGTTCACATTGGTCACGGTGGCAAACAATGCCTCTTCAATGAAGGCACTCACCTCCTCACTTGTCTTTCCCAGCCGCCGGGCATGATTGGCATAAGCCGCCATTCCCTTCACCCCGTAGAGGAGAGTCTCCTGGAGCGACTGCATGTCGGGATCTTTTCCACAAACGCCAACATCCACACATCCGGTCCCATTTGCGGTTTGCTCGCATTGATTACAGTACATTCATCTTCTCCTGATTAATGACAATTTACCTGCCTGGAAGCCCTGGTCGAATAATGGAGTTATGCTATACCTACTAAATTGGATGTCAATATCCAATTTAAAATCAAGGAGCCCACATGAAACATATTGACGAGCAAAATCTGGAAACCGATGTCGTATATCGCTACTGTTACCTCGCGGAGTTTACGGGATTTGGCGAGGAGGATGCCAAGGCAATTAACGGTGCCGCGGGTTTTCTCGCTCCGCTAATTCCGTCGATTGTCGAGTTGACCTACCAAAAGCTTTTAGCCTTCGACGCCACCGCAAGGCACTTTGTCCCGCGTCAGCATGGTTTCGAGGGTCCGCTCCCGGCATCGGTGGAAGAACTTACCGCAGATCATCCGCAGATCAAATTTCGCAAAGATCATCTCAACCGCTACCTCATGCACCTGCTGGGTCACGCCTACAACGACAAAATGGCTGCATACCTGGATATGGCCGGAAAAATGCACACACCAAAAGCCGGGAACAAGGACATTGATGTTCCTTTAGTACAAATGAACGCGCTTATGGGATTGCTGTCGGATTGCTTGTTCACGGCCATTCTGAGCCTGAAAATGGACGAGGAGAAAAAGATTAAACTCCTGCGAGCCTTTAATAAATTGATGTGGATCCAAAATGATCTGGTCAATCGCCATTACCAGGCGAACGAACAAACGTAACCAGAGTTCAAGGTTCTTCGGAATAATTGCCCAAGCACTCGTGGCCAACCCGTTGACAACCGTGGAGAAAGCAGTTTCAATTTAGTTCTTGCAAGGCCCCAAGCCACCGTACGGAGAAATTAGATGGTCTTCCCAAGACTGCTCCTTTTTGCCCTGGTATTTCTTCTGGGATTATTACAAACCGGCATCGCCCAACGCCGGGACTTGGAAGATCCCAAGAATCTAATTCATGTTCATAAAGCGACTTACTTGGGTGGATCCGGAACGGAGTTCTTGGTGGCAGCAAATATTCGCCAAGATGGCCGCATTGTGGTGGTTGGCTCTGCCTTAGGGCCGAAGTTGAATTTGCCCGGGCATGCAAAAGTGCCGGTATTGGGCCTTAAAGATGGGGCTCCAAATACTGACCTGAAAATATACCAAGAAGCTTTGGCTCCTATCCCACTAAATCTCTCCGACAAGGATAAGCGCGACCGTTCTCGCCTGCGGAGTCGCACCGAAATCTGCACAGACCCCGGCAGCACTCCTTTCTTTGCCATCCTTGCCCCGAACCTGGATAAAGTCGAGAAGGCCGTCCGCTTGCCGTGGAGTTCCGCAACGATCTCCGGTGTAACTTTCGATTCGGCAGGAGCAATTTACCTCACCGGCTTTACCGGCGATCATTTCGATTCCATTTGCAAGCCCCAACCGCTTTCGGGAACCGGCGACAAGAAGGCCTATGTCCTTAAGATAAGTCCCGATTTGGATCGCGATCTTTGGAGTCGAATATTTCCCAGCAAGGCAGTGAAACCTATCGTACAGACAATCAAGGGAAAAAAACTGGTTTATCTCGGCCGCACCCAACGAGTCTTTTCGGCAGATGGCAAACAACTCCAACAAGTGGATGACCTTGCCCCCGGAATAAAAGCCATCAATCCCGTCAGCGGAGCCTTCGCCATTGGCGGTGACCGTAATTCGGGCACCGGCCGCGAGCCGTGGCGGCAGCCGTATCTATTCCTTTATGACGCCAAAGGCAAGGTTCAGGCCAAGCTCTACCAGCTACCCGGTGTAGCGGTCGGCATGGATAGCTTTCGCTTGGTGTCCGACTCCGCCGTGCGCGGCTTGCGCTATACTCCCGACGGAAAAGAATTGTGGATTGCCGCCTGGTCCGATGGCGGCAACTCCATCATGAATCTGCAACCCTATAGTCTGACCGAACGGATTCCCGATGATGGCTTGGGCCTGAACATGGCCGGGGCAGGTGCCACCAGTTGCTGCTATTTCCTGCGGCTGAATCTCACCACCCTCAAGGTCGAAAACAAAACAATTTGGTCCGGCTACTTCAAAGGCGTACAAGGGGCCCGCATGTATTCCCTAGAGGTAGCCCCGGACGGCTCCCTGGTTGCCGGTGGAACGGTTGGCAATGGGATGATCACCACAAGCAACCACATTTATCCCGGTCCCGAACGAACCAAGGACTGGGCGGTGGGCGGTCCGGCAATTTGCATCTTCAACCGCTCTCTCAATCGCCTTCGCTTTTCATCTCCCATCGCTGCGACGGGAGTAATGAGGATCCTTCCGCGCAACCGCTACGAGGGTGAGGCATTCACTTTTGCGTCCGGAAAATACCAAGGAAAAAACCGCGTCGTGGCGGTTTCCATCGCCACGCCGGAACAAATTGCCGGCAATGGCGAGCGTGTTTCCCCGCCCCTGAGAAAACCACTGCAAGCTAATTTTGGCGGCGGAACAAGTGATGGCTATTTGTTCCTTTTCCAATGGTAATTTCTGTCTGAGATACTAAGAAACCTGGAAAGTAAATAATCTTGAAAAACTTTGTATTAACCTTAGTGCTGGTCTCAATTGTTTTTTTTTCCGGGACCGCCAAGCCTCAAGAGAAAAAAGACGGCGCGGGGACTCAATGGGAGCTCAGCCCGACAACTCCTCGTTTTGGCAGCGTCTTGTTTCGTTTTGAGGACCCGGAGAAGAAACTCTGGCCGACCTATATAACCGGAAGAGGAGCCGGAAAAACCTTGTTGACCATGGTCCCGACCCAAAAATCTTTTCTGGTCCCCCAAGGCAAAATCCATGTTAAAGGCGACAATGTGGCGGATATTTTTTCCCTCAATCATCCACGAACATTGGAACCTTTGCTCGGAAAAGAGGAATCTCTGCCGGTAGAACTGAAGATTAGCTATATCGATCAAGATCCAAAATTGATCACCGAACATTACCTTCGCCGTGGTAAAAAAGGAGAACGAGTCCATCTCCGCTATACTGCCAAAGGCGAACTGACGGTGGGCAACAAAAGGATCCCGGTGCGTGGTCTGCTCCGCTACCGCCTCCGGCTGACCAACCGCAAACCCTATCTCGGAATTGGATTTCAGACCCAAATCAATGGACAAGACATCGGATTAAAGCAGGGTAAAATCAAACTGGATGTAGAAGCATTGGCTGCCAAACCCGGAAGTGGCATTCGAAAGCGAAAGTAACCGGCGGTTGGATTCGCCGGAATTCAGTTGACCCCCCCTGGTGATTGGATTCGGCGGAATTAAGCATCTTGCACTTTACCGCTTCGCCGTAAAATTCCAGTTTACACCTGTGATAAACCCCTAGAGGATGCAACATGCGAATTGGCGATTATTCCACTACCCAGGTAATTTCCATCGGGTCCCAGGCTTCCATCGATGAGGCGATTGCATTGATGGAAGACAATGGAATCCACCACTTGCCGGTCGTCGAGGGTGAAAAACTGGTCGGCATGCTTTCCGATCGGGATATACTAACCGCGGTTGGCGGACTTCTTAGCAAGGAACGCAAATTACCACGCGGCGGCCTGATTGGCCCCAAGCGCGTTGTCGAAATCATGTCGAAACGGGTACTAACTGTTTCGCCGGAAGATTCCGTCCGGTTGGGCACCCGGCTCATGTTGCACGAACGAATCCACGCTCTTCCTCTCGTTCGCGAAGGCAAACTGGCAGGCTTGGTTTCGGCGTCGGATCTATTGTTCGGCATTATTGCTGCCCCGGAATTGACGGATGTCACCAAACCCGTTCTGGAGGAACTGGTCCGTCCCCACATGAGAGTGCAAGTGACCACCGTCAGCCCCAAGACCCAAATCAGCGAACTTGTGGATGTCCTCCGCGACAAATCCATTCGCCATTTCCCAGTCGTTGTCGCCGATGAACTCCTGGGCATGATTTCCGACCGCGATCTTCGCCGCACCTTGGCGGAAGACAGCATCCGCGACGCTCAAGCCCAGGAGAAAGGCAAATTGTATATCGGAATCAACGAAGCCATGGAAATAATGAACCCCGCCGTATCTACTATCGATCCGGAAGATACCCTGGGCAAAGCCACCGATGAAATGTTGTCGCACCGAATCCATTCGCTACCTGTTGTAGCCGGAAAAAAATTGGAAGGGATGATTACCGATTCGGATATTCTGCGGGTGATCGGGGAAGCCGATAAGATGATTTAGGTTGTTCCCCAAGCCGATTGTCCCCTCTTTTTTGTTTCAACCCGGAGCCGGATGGATTACAACTAACCCTGGCACCGGATGTTTCCCGTCATTGTTTGGATGGCCGCCTGTCGTTGCTACGGCAAGTGAATCAAGGATTGGACCTACTCGCTCAATCCCCAGAAACCCACCGCTTCGATCTGCAAAGCCGACAAGCGGTCGATTTGCTGCGTTCTACCGCTGCCCGCCGAGCCTTCGATCTGAGCCGGGAAAATCCCTGTATCCGGGATCGCTTCCTCTGGAATTTTCCGTTTGGAAATAATAACGATGATCGGATGAGCGTCAAAAATTACAAATGAGTGTCAAATGTTTCCCGAAAGGTTTAGGGACGATGAAAAGTAATATTTAAGCCTCGTCCCTTCTCCCCGTATACACCGTTGAACGGGAAGTTACGATTCTCCCTCCTCACCGTTAGGCCCTCTTTCGAACATTGGTGGCAAAATCTCCACCCCGACCGCAGCACTCTTCGCGTTCTCCGCGAGCCCTGCGTTTCAATCTAGTTCCGGAAATTAGGGGGAGGAAATTTACCGAGAGACAAACGTCGGTGTGTAAGCTTGGTTGCAATGACCGATGATCCAGCGATTGATATCCCGGAGCATGTAGATGTGCAACCGGTGATTGGTCGGATAGGTTTTCAGATCCACATCCAAGCCGGCACTGTACAAGAGTTTGTAATCATTCTTGGCCAGCGATAACGGCATCAGGGCGTTGGCAATTCCATGTCCCATGAAGACCCGCAGATTCTTTACTTCCGGAAACCGGAACAAGGGCCGCCTATGTTGCGGCATGGTGCCGTTCAGAGAAATTACCCCGTTGAATCGCTCCGGGAACGTCAGGCCAAGACGGAAGGCCAAGCTGGCCCCTTCGCAAACCCCGGCGAGATAAATCCGCTCCGAATGGATGTTGAAGGTTTCCCTGGTTTGTTCGACCGCTTCGAGGACATAATCCTCCAGCAGCACATCATAAGAATCACAAGTACCCCAACTGAAGCCGATGCGGCCGTCATTGCGGAGGTCGGTAACCCGGGGACCCCGCAATCCGATGCAAATAAAATTGCGGCGACTCAGCCGAGGCGCTAACTGCAGAATCTGTTGCTCGTCACCACCTTGGCCATGAAAGAAGACCAGTAAGGGATACGCATACCTTGGTTCGTAACCGGTGGGAAGAAACGTGCGAACCGGCCATCGCTTGGAGGCTAACACTTCCGAGGTGTAAAAACCTTCAGCGGGCCGGGTTGTCTGATAGGAAATATCGGGGGTTAACATAGTTCGCCTGCTTGCCTTGAAACCTACATTGCCGACTTAAATGAGAGCCAATTCTCTCATGTGGACCTACAGTAGCTTGACCCTGTAAAACTGTGGATTGGCCAAGTCTAAGCTTCTCGACGAAACCTGTCAACGCAGGTGTTTAGACAATCCCCTGAAAATCAAGACTATTTTTGCTATTGACTTCAGCTTGCACCGGTTAGGAGAGGTACACAAGCCACGGGCAAATTGAAAGACGCTTTAAGGCACTCAAGATTCCGGACATAGGCCTGCCCGGCTCTTCTCCTGCCGCGCATTTGGATGTCCTAAAAGTAGTAAAAATCTGCACATAAGGAAACATAATAACCGCGCGAAAATGAGGTCGAGCACAAGAATTGACACCATTATGTCATTTATTTGTCTTGTAGCGATTGTGCCGATTTTACACCCGAACCACACCGTGCTCTTCCAAGTACTTGACAATCTCCACAGTGGCTTCCTGAGGCGAAAGTGCCCCGGCGTCAATGCTCAGTTCCGGCTTGAGTGGTTCCTCGTAAGGATCATCGATTCCAGTGAAGTTTTTGATCTCCCCGGCACGTGCTTTCTTGTACAACCCCTTGGGATCCCGGGATTCGCAAGTATCCAGGTTGGTGTTCACATAGATCTCGATAAACTTCAAGGTGGCGGCTTCATGGAGGGCCCGAACGGTATCGCGGTCTTTCCGATAGGGGCTGATAAAGCTGGTCATGGTGATCGCACCCAAATCCGCAAAGAGCTTGGCTACTTCGCCAATGCGGCGGATGTTTTCTTCCCGGTCCTCTGCAGAAAATCCCAAATTCTTATTCAACCCATGGCGGACATTGTCCCCGTCGAGCACATAAGCCAAATGCCCGCGCTGCACTAAGGCATGCTCCAAAGTAAAAGCGATCGTGCTTTTTCCGGACCCGCTGAGTCCGGTGAACCATAACGTACAACCCACCTGATTCAGCAACTTGGCGCGTTCCTCTCGCGTAACATGCCCCTCATGCCAAGTAATATTGGTAGCCCGAATTTCCTGGTGCCCTGTGCCCTCTGCCATGAACAACTCCTTGAATTTGCTTTCGGTTATAGCGAATAGGTGAATATTTATTGTAGATTTTTGACTGAATTCTCCTAGTCCTTGACCCATCGCCTTTTTACCCTGTCCTGAAAGGGCAGCAACAAAAATAGCCAAGGGCAGCGCGCTCAGCGTTTCGCTGCGAGCGCCGCCAGGGGAAAATGGATTTAGGATAATTCAAAGCCCTGCAAGGGCGAAACAAAATTGAGGGTCCAAACCTGTTCTTGGTTTCGCCTTGCAGGGCTAACCTTGGTACGTCAGGGCAGAGCGAAGCGCCGCCCGGGTATCGTTGGACAATAAAAAAGGGCCGTAGCCCATTCAAGCCACAGCCCTTGTGTTTTAAACGAATTTGTTAACTCCTAACGCCGTTCGCCTTCGGCGATGCGGCGGAAGTAGTTTTCGATGGCTTCGCGATGACGCGAGGAAAGACCTCGGGTCAACTCTTGCAGGATTTGGGTTCGTTCCCGTTCGGGAAGATTCCCCCAACCTTTAGCCAGCTTGCGAAGTTTTGCTTGGTTGACATCGCCGGAACCGCCGTTGTTGGCGATTTGGCTGTCTTTCATCGGAGCCGAAGGATTATCCCCGCCGGCATTACCTGGTTTGGATTGACCACCATTGGGGCAACTGCCTCCATTTTGGCATTCACAATCAGACTTGGCTTTGTTCTCCAATTTCTTGATGATTTCATCCAAACGGCGAACCACGTCTTTTTGCAGCTTTTGCGTGACGGGACCACCCCGGGCTAAATCCAAACGCCGCTCGATATTTTCCATCTTGCGGGCGATCGCAGCCAAGTCTTTGGACTTCCAGGTTTCCATGTCCATCAACATGAGAAGGCTGACCATTTTGTAGCGCTCAGGAGAATCAATCACGTCTTTGATCAGGCGATTGATGGAATTCAAAGCATTCTTCTTTTCCAACAACCCGTGCTCACAGACAGCTCGGTGGAATAAAAAGGAAGAAGGATCAACCACGTCCTCGGCGCGAATGGTTTTCAGAGCAGCCAACGCTTCTTCATAGATGCGGCGATGGACTAATTGGCGAGCGTAGGCCAACGCCAGATTGTTTCGCAAGAAAGCTGGCGATTTTTTGTTGGTAATCAGGCCCGGCACTTCCGTGGGAGCAGACTTTAAGGGATTGCCAACTTCCTGAAGAAGCTTGGCCGCATCCGCGTTGGCCATCACGATCGTGTCGGTAACTCGATCAAGAACCGATCGGTTTTTCTGGTTCCAGATCGCGTTGAATTTCTTCTGAGTGGCTGTATCGGTCTTGCCGATAGCTTTCAACCACGCTTGGGCTTTGCTTTTAGCAGCATCTGCTTCAGCCGTTTGTAACGTGCCGAAGGAGATCACCACCGGGCGTTGTTCATCGGCAACAGAGATGCCGGTAAACAATGCCAGGATGGTAAGGGACAAGAGTTTTTTGATCATCGATTTTCTCCAGTAGCGATCTGTTTGGTGACTTCGAATATTCTTTCTTGGCGATCGGAGAGATTACGGAGTTCTCGGCTGATGTCGGGATCAGCCGCTTGTTCCCCGTCGTACTGTTTTCCGTACAAACGGGTTCGTCGGTTAACACGAATCTGCATCGAGCGAATCATCTTCAACTCGGCGATTAAGTCTAATAATTTCTGATC
Organism: uncultured Alcaligenaceae bacterium; assembly: GCA_964588185.1. Lineage (GTDB taxonomy): Bacteria > Planctomycetota > Planctomycetia > Gemmatales > Gemmataceae > CAZPPD01. The sequence continues at coordinate 10,636 of CAZPPD010000057.1, forward strand.
CTTTTTCCCGGACTTGCCGCTCTTGCCGCTCTTACCGCTTTTGGCATCCTGCTGGGCTTTCTTGAGGGCCTCCACCATTTCCTTGAGGGTGGCAATGATGTCTTCCTCAATGGCGATGGTGACTTTGCCGGGATCTATCACTTCGAGACGCCGCTGGACATTCTTCATGTCCTCGCGAACTTGTTTGAAGACCTCGGGGAAGGCTACTGCGGACCCCTCAGCCTCCAACATTTCGATTGCTTTTGTTGCCTCCAAGACAATCTCTTTCTCGTCGTCGGCGAGTTTCAGAGTGTCCTGTTTATTCTCACGATTAGGAAGCTTATTCTTATTGGTTAGTATAGCCTTATTTACCGCTTTGGTTCCATTCCAAACCGCAATTTGCAGATCCAGCATGCGGCGACAGCGAGCTTCCAAGGCAGCCAGAAGTCGTTCCAACTCTTCTTCGCGGATTTGGCGGAGAAGATCTTCAAGCTTCTTCTTGGCCTTTTCCAGCTCTTCTAAAGCCTTTTCTTGCTCCTTGCTAGCTTCGTCGGGATTGTCCTCAATCTTGTTTTCGGCCTGTTGTTGATACTTGTTGGCATCTTGAACACGCTTACGGGCATCGGCGTTTTCATCCGGCGGCTCGTCGCCTTTTTTGCCGCCACTCTTCTTGCCGCCGCCCTTTTTGCCGCCACTCTTGGCTTGGGAACCGGATTTGGAACCACTGGACTTGGAACCACTGGATTTGGAGCCGGAACTCTTGGAAGAGCCTTGGCTGCCTTTACTTCCGGATTTGGCTTTAGACTGACTACTTTTTTTCCCGCCCGATTTGCTGCCGCTCTTGCTGCCGGATTTGGAGCCCCCCGCTTTACTCTTGGAGCCGGACTTGCCGCTTTTGGCACCACTTTTCGAACCGGATTTACTGCCGCTCTTGCTGCCGGATTAGGAGCCGCTCTTGCTGCCGGATTTTCAGTTGCTGGCTTTGCTGCCTTTCTTGGCACCACTCTTGGCATCGCCGGCCTTTTTGCCGTCCTTGGATCCGGACTTAGAATCGCCGGCTTTGGGGTCGCCTTTCTTGCCGCCGGATTTCGCATCCCCGGCATCCTTACCCTTCTTGCCGCCATCTTTACCTTTGCCCGCAGCTTTGCCATCCTTGCCTTTGCCATCGGCTCCCTTACCGTCTTTGCTGCCTTTAGCTTCGCTGGGATCGCCTTTTTTATCACCGGATTTTCCTTTGCCGGCGTTTTCCTTGCCGCCTTTACCGACGGATTTTCCTTTCCCTTTCTTGCCTTCCCCTTTTCCTTGGCTTTTGGGAGTTGCCTTGGCAATTTGTACTTTGCCATCTCCTTTGCCGCCTTTGCCCCCAAGCTTTTTAATGAGGTCCTTGGTTTGGTCGGTTACACGGCCTTGGTCTTGTTTCAAACTCCTGGGATTTGCCTTACCCCCTTCGGTGCGGGCTTGAACCATCTTTTGTTTGATGATGATCTTTTCTAATTCCTTGACCAGTTTCTCCAACGTCAGCCGCTGCTCGCGCCGGTTGCGGACACCGACATCCTGGCGAATCAATACCAGTAATTCATTGAGATCCTTGGCTAACTGGCGACTTTGTTGCAGTGCTTCTTTGGCCTCGTTGGGATTGTCCAATCCTTTGTTCTTCAGGGTGTCGACCAAAATCTTAAATTTCACGGCCGTGGAATTTTTGTTGGCCAGATCCATGGCTTCTTCCAGAAGCTTGGCCCGCAATTGATCTTCTTTATTTCCACGAGCCAACCGCTGCTTGAGCCGCAACAAAGAACGGAGGAATTCATCAAAACGCCGAGTAAGGATTTGCTCCCGCAGGGAAAGTTCCTCGGCCTTCTGTTTGGTCTTCAGGGGATCTTCGGATTTGCCCACCGGCTTGGCGGCTTCCTGGGCATGGAGTCCCATGAACAAAGTCATGGCTCCTAATCCCAGAAGCACTAACAAAGTACGTTTCAACATTGAAATGGTCCTCCCATGTGTGGGCACATCCGCCCACTCCAGTTTACCCGGAATCTTGCCTCGGAAAACAGAAATCTTGTTAAAAACCAATGAGACCGCCCGGAGTTGGCGGTTTGGGTCAGCTTGGCAGCGTCTACGGGAAAAAGACGATTGGGTTTAGTTCTCCTAACATTTCATTAAAAAAGGACTTATCGCCATTCTGCTTTCCCCTAGTAGTCCCTTTGGAGGATTAAAATCCTCAAAATTTACCCAAATAAATGAGAGGATATGAGAAGAGCAATTACACCACGCCATATTATTCTTCCGGAGCGATGAGATCTTGGAAGAGCCGCCGGATCAGTTCCGCTTCCAACCGCTGCAACTCATCATTGACACTGCGGCGTTGATCCCGTTCCAACTCCACCAGCGAAGCGACCAACTGATCGTAAAGGATTACGCCACCCATTTCATCGAGAATATTGTCCAAGTCGGCGATGAGCATGGCCAATTCCTTGCGGCTTTGGACGAGTGTTTCGTAATTCTTAGTCTTGTTCTCCTGAGCAATGGCGAAGAGCGTTGCCTCTCCCTTTTGGGCTTTTTGGGCCTGGCTGTATTGGTCGGCAAAAGGAGTCAGGCCGTTAAACAAGGCCTCCAGCTTCTGGTCGGTTTCAATGAAATTCCCCACCGACCCTTTGTCGACCTCCGGAAGAGACCGGGTGATGGTCCGCAAAGGGATGCAGATCTTTTCGTTTACCTTCTTGATGCGGTCCTTGTTCACCCGGTTGATCCGCATCTCCTCGCGGATGCGGGTGAACTGATCGTATGCTTCCAAGCAGATGGTGCTGCCGTCCTGAACATCTCGGCGCACTTTGTTGGATTGCAACTGGACCACGGCGGGGTCAGGCAACACGCTGCTTTGCATATCTTGGATCTGTTTGTCCAAGCGAACTTTGCCGTCCCGCAGTTTGCCGACCACTCGTTC
>CAZPPD010000058.1:0-13538 GCA_964588185.1 uncultured Alcaligenaceae bacterium
TCGAGGTTTAACTTAACATAACGAGCAATGGTATCCGGAACATCGACCAGGAGATCATGATGACCATTGGTAGGTACATCGGCGGCGGTAAATGCAGCATTGGTTGAGCTGCCAAAATCACCTGGGGCGAACCCTGTCGTACTAAAGGAAATAGATACGTCGTCTGGTGCACCATTTTGAAATGGCGCCCAGGTGTGAGTACCTAAAACGACTTCTGTTACTCGGCTGATCGAATTGAGATCGATGATGATTTCTGTGGCAATATTTTCCGGTTCTCCCCAGCCCACAATTGGGCCTGGATTTGGGTCGGTCGGATCATTGTGGCTGGGGTGGGTGACACCATCAGTCAAATCTCCCGAGTCAAATACTCCGGCAGTTTGAACGTGGGGGTCGTCGAAGTAAAAAGATCCGCCGGAAAACATCGGCAGCACCGAATAGGAATATTGAGCCCCGGCACTTAGGTTTTCCGGGTCTGAAGACTCAAAATCGTTGGTGAGCAGGCCGCTGCTGATACCGGTTTCGTAATGATTGCCTATTTGATCGGGGTTGAGAACCGAGTCATAGATAGCCGCTTCATCAATCATGCCGTCAAAATAGTTGCCGGCATCGCTTGCATCGAATTGGGAGCCGATCCACAAGGGAGCGCTGCTATTGAAAATTGAAGCCGGGACACCCGCAGTTAAGGAGGTGTCCTCAACTCCGTTAATATATATCCGCATGGCGGTGCCTGGCTCATAGGTGGCTACGACGTGCGTCCACTCACCGATGGGAATGGGAGCACTGGACCGGAGCACCGTTGCGTTGGAAAATGTTCCATTTGGCGAGATAATAAATCCCACTTTGCCGATGTCGCCGGCGTTTTGGCCCTCATAGTAGAGGTTATAGGCTCGCTGGTTGCCTGCCCCAATATACTTGGCCACAATTCCCTGATTGGAGGTAGGAGTACCATCGGGTTTAACCCAAGCTTCCAAGGTGAGTGTTCCGGTAATGTCCAAAGAAGGATCTTCCGGAATCTCAATCAAGCTGTTTACGGACCCGGTGAAGGTTGCCGAACCGGCGAATCTTGGTGCAGCCGGGTCATCACCGGGAAATATGCCCGGGTGACCGAATGTAACATCCGTTGCCACTCCATCGTTGTCTCCTTGGCTGTCCGAAGCGTCATCCAACTGGTAATAGGAAACCGGATTGTCGTCCTTGATGAGAGGAAAATTGGCCGGGATTGTAGCAGCACTTACATTCAGGACGGTATCCTCATCGGTCAGATTCATGTCGAAGTTGGCCACTGGAGCCACCGGCACAACCCGGTCCTCGAGCATTTCCAGAAGTAATCGTTTTTGGTTGCGTTTTTTGGGAGTTCTACGAGTCGCCTTGGATGAACAAGCCGGTTTGAAGGATTTCATTGGGACGGGCTCCAGGAAAAAACCATGTTCGTGATAAAGCGATAACGGGAAGAATTATCACCCGGTTAAGGAGGTTTTGCGGGGAACTAAATTCAATTCGGTTTCCTACTGCGCTAAATGGACGGAAAGGGGAGTATCCATTTAGCCAGTAAATGGAATAATCAACCAACTGGTTGCGAGTACAAATTTTGGTTGGGTTAAGAATTTAATAGATATATCCTACCAACCCCGACACTCCTGTAAAGAAGAGCTATGCGGAATTTTGAAAATATTGGGATTGAAAAATCAGGCCTTGCCGGATGGAAATGGTGGAAATTCCTCAATTTGGATTTTGAGTGATTGGTTTTAGCGAATTGGATTATTCCTCCTTTGGGAGATTTTCGCGAAGAATAGCGTTAAAGGTAAGGAAACCTTCTGCTTCCCACGCTCGCTCAATTTTTTCTTTCAGTTGAGAATTGGCAATTTGCAATTGTTTCCAAGCCTCGGAATCCGGATGATCGGGCGGTGGGCGAAAGTGGTCATGGGTGTCGACAGAGAATACCCATACTTCATTTTCCGCTTCTTGACGGCGAAGAATTTTTAGCTTGAGATGTGGAAAATCATAGCTTCCTAAACGGATGGCAAAACCGTCGATCATTTCCTCTTTCCCCGAAATGACTTGGAAAGTACTGGGAGGGAACGGGGTTTCGGTATGGAGATCGACCAACAACTTACCGGGTGGCAGGGATAAATACAATCGCCGAGGAGTTGGGATAAGATCTTCGGAGGGATAGGCTAGGCTCAAGAAAATTCGACAAGCAGAAGAAACAAGATCTGTTGTCAATGGAGCCATGAGCAATCCCCAGAAGAATGCAAATTTAAAATACCTGCTTTTGTATGTTATCAATCAAACGAAGTCTGCAAAGAGATTAGGGCGGTTGGAGTCGAGATTCCCATTTAGATAGACTAAACTTTTATTCATTGTAAACGTGGAAATCAAGAATCCGCAAAAGCAATCACTATAATTATTTTGGTCGAGGGTAAATACCCCGGAAATCTTCGAGTGGTGGATGATCAGGAGACATTATGGCGGATGGAAATTCCGAATTGATGATAGCCATTTTAAAAGAATGCGATTCCAAGAAGGGAGAGCCCTGGTATCCCGGTGATTTTGTCCGCCGAACCGGAGTGGACCGGGCATCCTTGGATGAACCCCTCGACCAGTTGCGTATGGGCGGCTTGATTGAGCTGACCGAATGGGTCCAGGGAAAAGGTCAGGGCTACATTCTCACTCTGCCGGGAGCGGCAATTCTGAAAAATCCGCGGATGTTGAATCGATTGCAAACGCAAGGTCCGCCGCCGGTGACCAATTCTCCTCCGCCAAGACAATTTCAAGACGGCGGGGCTCCCGGAGTTGCTCGGGCCAAAACCATTCGCGATGCTCTGACAGATCCTTCCCCGCCGGTTATGACACGGGCTTTGTTGGGGGCAAATCTGGTGGTGTTCGGTCTGGGTTTGATCCTGGCCTCCCAGCAAAGTGTGGCCGGGGATTATTTGACCATGTTTGGTTCGGAAAACCCTGCAGCACAAGAAATAGTAATGCAAATTCGCTATCAAACAGGGGCCTTGAGTATCCCGGCAGAATTCGGCAGCCGGAGTTCGGCTTTTCGCTGGTCTTATTTTCTGGAGAGTTGGTGGCGGCTTTTAACCAACTGTTTTGTTCATCACGGCCCCATACATTTGTTGATGAATATGTATGTGTTATACAACTTTGGCCCCATTATGGAAAAAATGTGGGGTAGGTATCGGTTTTTATTTCTATACCTTCTAACCGGAATTGTCGGTAGTGCTACCGCTGTTCTAATCGTTGATTCTCCCGGGAATATTTTATTGGCAGGAGCAAGTGGTTGTATTTGCGGCTTAATTGGATCTATGCTGACGTGGGTATTATTGAACCGGCCTTATTTGCCCCGAGAGATGGCCTCCAGTTGGCTGGGAAACACGATGACAAACATATTCTTGATCGCATTTATTAGCCTATTACCTCATGTGAGTTGGCAAGGCCATTTAGGCGGAGGAGTTGGAGGAGCTTTAGTAGCAATTCCATTAACCTTCAGCCGTTTTGGAGAAGGGAGGCAACGCTTGTTTGGAAACATAGGAATGCTATTAACCCCAATAATAATCGGCGGTGTATTATTCTATCAATTTTCTCCTCAGTCCGAATTAGATTGGGTAAAACATCAGTATAACCCACTAATCATCAAAGCATACAAAGTCTCTATTAATGCGGAAAAAAATTATATAAGGAAGCTTAGAAATAAGTTAAGGGCGGGAGAAAAGATATCCAAAAAGGAAGTAGCGAAAATTCACAAGAAAATAGACAAGGCTCAAGCTCAACTGGATGAGATTCAACAAACTTTGGACAATGTTCCTACCTATAACGACAGCCGTGTCAATCAGGCATTAAAAATAGCGAAAGAGTATACAGAATCCTTGCAAACGTATTTTACAACTACCAAAAATTCTGTTGACGAGGATGGAAATCCGGTCCCGGATGAAATTCATCGGATGGAAACGAACATTCGCAGAACCAACGACCTTGGGGAACAACTAAGAGATTCTATATTGGAACCTCAATTTGAAATGGATTAAGCCGTTAGGCAGTTGAATTTGCGTCAAAACAGAGACCTCAACTTCCCAGTAATAATTGTCCTTTCCTGCTCTTAATTAGGGCATTAACAATCCAGCCCAGGTGTCTAAAAGAGAATATCTAAAAGGGACAAAACAGGGATGCCTCAAAAGTGGTAAGGTGTTTCAGGATTTTTCTGGCACCACGTTCCAAATGGGATTACCAACAAGGAAATGCTTTTCACCGACGAATAAATATCAATACCACCTGGAGAATCAGTATGCGAGCTTTTCCCACTCGTTGTCTCTGCATTGTAATAGCCTTCCTCGTAATCCAGTTTCGTCCTGCCTTCTGCCAAGATAAAAAGATCCTCAAAGCAGGAATCATTGGCTTGGATACCTCTCATGTTGTTGCTTTTACGCGGCTACTCAATAATCCACCCAACCCGGATCTCGAAGGAGTTCGTGTGGTTGCTGCTTATCCCGGAGGCAGCAAAGATGTAAAAGCCAGTTACACCCGCATCAAGGGCTTTACGAAAACCCTGCGGGATCAATTAAAAGTCGAAATTGTCGACTCCATTGAAGACCTTCTGAAAAAAGTGGATGTGGTTTTGCTGGAAAGCGTCGACGGCAGACCCCATCTGAAACAAGTGATTCCAGTCTTGAAAGCCGGCAAACCGGTTTTCATCGATAAACCTTTTGCCGGATCGCTAGCGGATTGCTTGATGATTTTCGACTTGGCCAAGAAACATAAGGTCCCCTGCTTCACCAGTTCCTCCTTGCGGTTCTCGCCGGGGATCATCGGCATGCGAGATCACAAAAAGGTCGGCAAAGTATTAGGCTGCATGGCTTATAGCCCTTGCAGTCTGGAACCGCATCACCCGGACCTTTTCTGGTACGGAATTCATGGCGTGGAAACATTATTCACCATCATGGGTCCTGGATGCAAGTCGGTTACACGGGTCAAGAATGAGGACTTTGATCTTGTCGTGGGAACCTGGAAGGATGGCAGAATCGGGACGTTTCGCGGCTTGCGAAAAGGCCGTATGGGCTATGGTGCATTTGTATTTGGCGACAAGGGAATGCAACCAAGCGGTCGCTATGAGGGCTACAAGTATTTGGTGAAAGAAATCGTGACATTCTTCCACACCGGCAAGGCTCCCGTGCCGCCGGAGGAATCGCTTGAAATATATGCTTTCATGGAAGCCGGCCACCAAAGCACCCGCCTTGGCGGCCGGCCGGTAACATTGGAATCGGTCCTACAAAAAGCTCGGGAAACCAATGCCAAGCGATTCCAGGAAGGAAAGATTCCCGGATATTAACCTCGAGCTACTCATCCTTAAAAGGGTTTTCTTCCGGCGGTTGTGGAGGTTTCTTCCGCCAGGATTCATCCTTTGGTCTTTGCAAGCTGTAGGATAGAATCCACCGGACGAGATTATAAGCCGCCAACGCCAGAGCTGCACATCCCCCCAAGGTGAGATTGAAGGGAATCCTACTTTGGTCCAGGGGAGCAAAAAAGAAAACCGCCGCAACAAGAAGCCAAATGGTGGCATAGACAAGCTTCATTTTCTATTACCGCATATGGAGATTGAATTTCTGGTATATTTTCTATCCTACTGACGAGTTCAGTCTCCATAAAGGAAAAACAACTCCTATTGTCAACAAAAAATCGCTAAATCGAAGAAAACCAAACGAAAAAAAACCAGGCCCGGTTCTGAAGAACGCGGGCCTGGCGTGCAGCAGGAGAGAGATCCTTTTTATTCGCGGTCGCCTTGGTTTGCAGGCTGCTGACCACCTTCAGATCCGGGAAAAACGAAAGTAAACGTTTCTCGCTGAGGAGCTGTGTAACGATGTTCGCCGTTGGCAACTGTTTCCGGAACGACCCACAAATCCTGGTCGCGAAAATCGGTCCAGGCTCCGAATTTTGACTCTGCCCAGATTCGTATGCGGCTGGTTTCAACTTTCTTTCCTTGGGCGTCGGTGATATCCACTTCCTGCCCTGGTTGCAGATTCACTTGAATCGCTTGGTTTTCATCGCCGGGAAACCAGTACCAACCTTTCGCCGGATCACAAATCCGCAGGCGAAGGTAAACAATCAATGCCACATTGGACTCGTTCTTTAACTTCAAGAAGCGGCTGACGAAAGTGGCTTGCGGTTCGTTAACTTCCGAAACCGGTTGAGTAATTGGGTCTGGATAGGTAACTGGTTGATTTTCTGGTGCAGGAACCGGAACGGGAACATAGTGCGGTGCTTGGTGACAACCATGACCGTTGAAACAAACCTGATAGCAACAATGGCTCTTCTTCACGCAAACGGGACGATGATGCTTAGGCGGGCAAGGTTTTCGAGGTGGAAGCTTGCAGATGAAAAACTCCTTATTCCCATGAATTCGATTTCGGACGGCTGAGTGGACCTTGGAAACAACCCTTTTGAATTTCGGCGAAGGAATTCTCTTGGTGTTGTTACTGAAAACTGGAGTCCGTCTAATCGGTTTCTTTAAGGTTGATGGTTTTGTTGCTGTCACTCGCGTCCGAGTGAACCCATTATTGTTGCTTTTCCGGAATGTTGTTTTTGTCCGATTTGCGGACCTTATATTTTGCTTTGGTTGTGAATGGTTAAACCTCTGGTGATTTCGGGATCCTTGATTTGATCCAAATCGTTTTCGCAAGGAAGAAAACGAAAGATTGCGATTTCGGGAATTGGACCGATTCCGCTGAGCTTGAACTTCTGCTGCCAATCCCAAGACCATGCCAAATCCAACAAGTGCGATGAGTAAGCGTTTCATGATTCTCTCCAGTGTTTGAGTTTTGTTTACTGCACGATCCTTATAAAAAGCAGCACCTGTGCCAAAAACGGGCTTGGTAAAACAGGAGAGTCATAAGTTGCAATAAGATATGGCTTTAGAATTAGAATGGATTAATTGACAATTGAGGAATCTCCGGAGAGGACTAAAATAGTGTAATCAAGCAGAATACATATGTATCTTTTCGATATATCAAATGCCAATAAGCAGGAATTAACTCCCGATTACTATCCTTGAAAGCAATTCCAAGAGGAAATCAAAAGAGAGTAAAAAAGCTCACCTTTTTCATTTGGGAGTGGAGATTTCCCGTGATTAGCAAGTAAAATTAAAACTCGTTCTAATTTGACTTTAGTTGGCGGAATCATCTCTCGTGAACTCCCTTTTCGATTACCTCCAGTTTCGCTGGCTGCCTTTTGTCTTCGTGGTGGTAGCCTGCCTTCTTGGGGCCATTACCCTCTGGTTCCGGTGGAAGAACAAGCCGTGGATGGGTTGGCTCATTGCTACTGCTTTCTTCGGGATATCTGCGGCAGGTGGATTGATCCCCGGGCTCTCGGACTATGCTCCGTGGATTGCCTTGGTGGGGTTTGGCTTGTTGGTCATCCTCTTTGTCATTGTGGTCCTGACCGGGAACTGGTCCAACCTGGGCGGAGCCTGCTCTGCGGCGATTCTGGTTTTTGGTTTGGGGTGCTGGTGGTTACCGCTGGCGGATCTGCTGGTTGAAGTCGGCCTCTTTGTATACAGCCTGGAGCCCGTACAGCCCTGGTGGCTGCTGTTGCTCCTGGTGATTCCGCTAATCATCTGGTTTAGTTTTCGCAGCCTGGCCGGATTGGGGCCGACCCGCCGAGTTCTGGCAATTACCTTTCGCTGCTTTGCGGTGGCCTTGTTGGCATTGGGGATGGCGAAAACGCAAGCTCGCCGTCAAAACGAAGACTTGACCGTGCTCTTTCTCTGGGACCGTTCCCTGAGTGCTTTGGAATACAACGAATTAGGAGAAGACCTGCAGAAAAAACGCTTTCTGAAGTTCATCAACAAGGCAGTAGCTTTTCGCGGCCCGGACCGGGCGGAAGACAAGGTCGGCGTGATGGTTTTCGGACGCTACCCTCGACTGGAATTCTCACCCGGAAATGTCCCGCAACTTCGCCTCCGCCGCATTCGCAGCAAAGTTGACAAGGGCTATACCGATATTGCTTCCGCCATCAAGTTGGCCCTCGCTTCTTTCCAGGAGGGCACCAGCAAACGGATTGTCCTGATGAGCGACGGCAATCAAAACCTGGGAGACGCCCTCCAACAGGCCCGGGTTGCCAAACAAAACGGCGTTGAAATCGATGTGGTGTTAATGACTGCCGGGCAGCAGCGGCAAAGTGAGGTGTTGGTCGAACGCATTGAAGTGCCGCCCACGACGGAGAAAGACAGCCAAATCCCTTTGCGGATTATCCTTCGCAGCCATCACCCTAGGCCCGTGAAAGGCATGTTAACCCTGCGCAAAACCAGCTTGGAAATCCGGGGCGGTAGACCCCAATTTAATTCCAAAAAAATTCTGGAACCAACCGAGGTGGTTCTGCAACCCGGATTAAACACTTTTTATTTCCAGGATCCGGGATCCAAACAAGAGAGTTCTTCTACCTACGAAGCTCATTTTAATCCCATTGGCCTTGCCAATGACCGTGTGGAAAACAATCGGGCCAGTGCCAGCGTCATTGCTCGGGGCCAACGGGCGGTATTGGTGGTCGAATCGTTTGTCGGCAAACACAAGTTGTTGATTGACCGACTGCGCGGAGCCAAGTCCAGCTTGAAAATCCTGTCCATTACGCCGGAAACCTTGCCGAACGAACCGGGAGATTTGGCATTGGTGCTGAGTAAGTTTGACTCGGTAATTTTAGCCGATGTTCCAGCGGACCAGTTCAGCGAGGAACAACAGAAAGTAATCCGCAGCAATACCCATGAAATGGGAGCGGGTCTGGTCATGATCGGCGGCCCGCAAAGTTTCGGTGCCGGCGGATGGCAAGGCACCGAGGTAGAAAAAGCTTTACCGGTCACTTGCGATCTGAAATCCGTTAAGGTGGAGGGAAAGAGCGGCTTGGTGTTGATCATGCACGCTTCGGAGTTGGCCGAGGGGAATTTCTGGCAGAAAAAGGTAGCCAAGATTGCTGTCGAAAAACTGACCAACAACGACATGATCGGCATGGTTTATTGGGATGGCATGAAACACATCTGGCATATCCCCTTTCAACAAATCGGACCCAACAAGGCGAAGATTTTGGGCCGGATTGATTCCATGGCCCCGGGCGACATGCCCGATGCCAAGCCTTCCATGGAAAAAGCTTACAAAGCACTTTCTGATCCCAAGCATATGCTGGGAACCAAGCATATCATTTTCATCAGTGATGGGGATCACTGGACGGTGAGAAATTTAATCCCCGTGATGGCGAAGATCCGGGCCAAGAAAATTTCTTGCACCACGGTCTGTATCACCACCCATGGAGCCCCGGAAAAGAAACGGCTTGCCCGCGTCGCCCAGATGTCCGGCAAAGGCCGCTCCTACGTTGTAACCAACGGCAAACAGTTACCCGCTATTTATATCAAGGAATCCCGCCTCATAAGCAAAGCCTTTGTTTACGCCAAGAAATTCATGCCCATCTTTACTCCCCTGGGCGGACCAACCGAAGGCATCCCGAAAAACTTAGATCCACTGTATGGGTTTGTTCGCACCACTAAAAGGCCCTCCCCATTGGTGGAAGTCCCCATTCAAACTCCCAAGATCAGCGGCTATTCATTCCCGGTGTTGGCCTATTGGCAATATGGCTTGGGAAGGGCTGTGGCGTTTACCAGTGATGCCCGCACCAATCGGAACATCCCCAAGAAATTCTGGGACTTTGATTGGGCCAACTCGGAGATGCACGGCAAGTTCTGGGAACAATTGGTGGAATGGTCGCTGCGTGCGGTGGAGAGCGGCAAGAACCTCAATATGTCCACCGAACGAGTCAACGGCAAGGTTCGGATCATCGTTGATGCCCGCGATGATTCCCAGCGGCCGCTCACAAAGGTGAAACTCAAAGTTGGCATTACTTCGCCTTCGTTGAAAAACCGTGATGCAAACCTCCCGGAAATCAAGTTTCAACAGACCAGCGCCGGGGTCTACGAAGCGGAAGTTGACGCGGAGGAAATCGGTTCCTACTTCCTGAATGTCCAGGCCAGTTGGCCGGGAAAGGACAACAAGATTGTCCGGGATAGTGCGCGCGGCAGCTTTACCGTCCGCTATTCTCCGGAATATGCTGAGATGTCCAGCAATGCTGCTCTCCTGGAACAGATCGCGGATATTACCGGGGGGAAAGTTTATACCGACTCGGGTGCCTTCTTGGATCGAATAGCCGGAGAAGGGGTAGTGTTTCGCCCCTCGCCTTTGAAAAATCGCAGTCTGCAATCCATCTGGCCTTGGTTGATCTTCTTCTCCGCTGTATTTTTCTTCCTGGACATCGCCACTCGGCGAATTGCCTTGGAACCGGAAAAATGGGTGGCCAAAGGGCAAGAATTTTGGGCTCAACTACGTGGCTTGCAAACTGTTTCGGCAAAGACTCCGGAGTTTCTTGATCGGCTCAAGAGTCGAAAGTCCCAGGTTGGCGTAGAGATGGATCGCGGCAAAGCAAACCGGCGATTTGCAGCCGGTGAAACTCCAGCCGCACCTCCGCCGGGTCCCGGTGAACCTGCCGATCAGTCCTCACCGGCAACGCCAAAATCAAGCAAACCCGCTCCCAAAGAATCGGAGAAAACCGAGGAAGGTTACTTTTCTCGCTTACAGAAAGCCAAAAAGAAGACGTGGGAAGATCGGGATAACGACTAAAGGATGGCGAAGAAGGTGGCCGGTATATTTTCTGCCAAGCACCTGTAAAGCCGTTCCGGCAAAATGTACCAGGCATCTTTTTCGCCGCAAAGACAAAACTTGAGATGAAAAGCTTATTTCAATATATTGCTCCACCTTCCCAGTGCGGGTATCTGCCGGAACAGTTGTGGAGCCTGGAATACGAGATCATGGCAGCCATTTCTCCGCGCGAATATCTGGACCGGATGCGGAAAGGATGGCGGCGATTTGGAAACATGCTTTTCCGCCCACGGTGTCCCGGCTGTATGGCGTGCCGCTCGCTCCGGGTGAAAACCGAACACTTCCGCCCAAACCGGAGCCAAAAGCGAGCACGGCAGTTGAATGAAAACTCAGTTCACCTGGAGATGGGAAAGCCTTCAGTAACCCCAGAAAAACTGAACCTTTATGATCGCTACCACGCTTTTCAAACCCTGCACAAAAGTTGGCCGGAACACCCCGCCAAAGATGCAACCAGTTATGCTCACTCCTTTGTGGACAATCCTTTTCCCACCGAAGAGTGGTGTTATTATCTGGAAAATAAGCTGGTTGCTGTGGGATATGTCGACAATATACCGGGGGGAATATCCGCCATCTACTTTTTCTATGACCCGGCTTACCGCCAGCTTTCGCTGGGAACCTGGAATGTGTTGCGAATAATTGAAGAATGCCACCTGCGAAACATTCCTCATCTTTACCTGGGCTACTATGTGGATGGCTGCCGCTCATTGAGTTACAAAGCGAATTTCACTCCCAATCAGATTCTGGAGCCCAATGGAGTTTGGCGGGATTTCTCGGATTAGACTCTTGTGCTTTTCACCCCAAAAACCCGGGATTGGCAACGATGGGAAGTATCCCCGAAATTTCAGGACATTTACGGTGAAGCCGTTACACAACAAAGTCCAGGGGCGTTGCGAATGCGGCCCACCCTGGGGAGACTTCATTTCGCTTTTAAGATCACTTTCATCTTGCCGTTTCCAGTCCCTACTTCCTTCTCATTTTTGCCGGCTACGGATCTCTTTTTGAGAACCATGGTCAGGTCGATCTTGAGGTTCCCGGCTACCCATTCTCTGCGTTTGGTGTTATACGTTTGCGTTCCATTAACGGTATAAGAAGCCGAACCGATTAAATCGGTGCCGGGTTTTTGAAAACTCTTATTCCGCAAGGTTCCGGAAACTTTTACCTCAACCAGATCTCCCTTCGTTGTGGTCTTCTCATAATTCAGTTTCCCTCGGGCAAAGTTTCCATCCCCCATGCTCAATTCCCGCTCGGCTTGCCATTTTTGCTGCTCCGGGAACCGGACATGGAATAACCGCGTGTTCTCGATGACACCATTTGTTATTAGGACTTTGGCATCTTTACCTGCTACCACTTTTCGGGATAATTCTTTTCCGTCCTGATCCACGGTAATCTTGCACAGGGTCTTACCAAATCCGGCAGACAAGGATTTTTTCAGCGGCTCTGGTGCTTCATCAAAAGGGATTTTCTTGCCGTTGGATTCAAACCCCGCTTTACTCATGATGATTTCCATTAGTTTCTTCTTGTTTTGCTCCACCCTCACCCGCATTTTGTCGAGCTGAACCTCCACGTTTCCGGGCTTGCGGTTAAAGTGGTAATTAAATTCGGTGAGAGTGTTGATGCTCATCTCCACCTTTTCCACCTTCATTTCCAAATCTGCCATAATTGCTAATTGGAAATAATCGGTTTTTTCTTGACCCCTTACAGAGCAGGGAAACCCAGCAGAGATCAAGCCGGGAATAACAATGCCGAGTAAGATTCGAAAAGACGGCTTCTGCATCAAATTTTCTCCCAAGAATTAGGATTGGCAATTGGGGCGGGTATCACTTTTCTTTCGAGCCGGAACTTTCAGAGTCCTCGAAAGGAAGGATTTTTCGTTTTACCAGGTCATCGAGGACACTGGCCAAGGCCCCCGCCGCATTATTGACATCGTCGCGGTCAAAAGTTTCTTCAAATTGGTCCGAACCGGCGTGAACGGCAGCATTTCCCAAGGTGCGAATCTGGTGGAGGTAGGAAACCGTTTTGGAACTCAGAATCTTCTTGTAGGAAATATTCCGCACCAGTTCATTGAGATCAGCGTCACTGGTATTGGTTATCACCCGGCAAAGACGTTCGGTTATCTTCCGGATTTTAAACAAAGCACATTCCGGGTCAATGCGAGCTAAGTCGAGTATGACCTCCACCTGGCTGATTTTGGCTTTTTTACCCGCTTCCAGGAGCCGTTGGACTCCGACCTCCTTGGAGACTTCCGTTTTTTCCGGCGGTGGGAGTTGGGGTAATCCGGAAGGAGAAGGATTCGGAAGCGGAGTTTGCTTCACCCCACCTTGTTTATCCCCGGGAAGAGAAATCATAAATTTGATGGGCGGAACTTGTTTCACAACCTTGGGATTAATGTGAACTTGTTGCGAGTGGGGTTTTACTGCGGGATTTGCGGTTCGGCGGGAATGGACGAATTTCTTGATCAACTGGCATTGTTCATTGGCCAACATCGACAATCGATTCTTGACATTGATTCCAAGATTTTTGCAGATGTTAAGAACATCCTGCGGCTCAAGATTGAGTTCCTTGGCCAAGGTATGAACACGCGTTTTTTCTTGCCCCACGGATGGATTTCCTTGTCATGAGAAAACCGGTTACTAAAGAGTTTAGCTTAACAGAATTTTGCTTCGGTGTCCCTGCAGTTCCGTTTCTTCCCAATGACCTTGAAAGGCCTGACTTTTAACAATCAGCAATCAACAATCGACTATAAATTCTATCTCACCGAGGGACTTCCACTCGCTCCAGAACCGCCGTCAACTCATCATCCGGGGTAAATCCTTCAATATACGCGTCCGGTAGCAGGGTAATGCGGTGGCG
>CAZPPD010000059.1:0-13501 GCA_964588185.1 uncultured Alcaligenaceae bacterium
CATCCAACGGCCGTACAGGTGGTTCCTTTTCTTTTGCCATTTTTCTTGTCCTCTATTTTTGGGGGTTAGTTATCTATCCTTGTTTCAATGGTTATTTCTTTGTTTGAGCCAGGGGTGAGATTGTACGGTTTACATCATGCCGGGCATGCCGCCCATACCACCCATACCACCCATGCCCATACCGCCCATGCCGCCCATTCCTCCCATGCCGCCCATGCCGCCATGGTGGTCATGGTGATGGTCGTCTTCTTCCTCTTCCTTGGGCACATCGCAGACGAGGGATTCGGTGGTCAGTAAGAGGCAAGCAACACTAGCACCGTTTTGCAATGCACTACGAGTTACCTTGACGGGGTCGACAATTCCCGCTTTGCGAAGGTCGGTGTATTCGCCGTTCAAGGCATCAAAGCCATAATTCTTTTCCTTGCTGCGACGAATATTATTGACCACGACCGTGCCGTCCAATCCGGCATTCTCGGCGATCAATCGAGCGGGCATTTCCAAAACATTTTGCAGGACATGGACTCCCTGCTTTTCGTCATCGCCGTCCACTTCGATCTTGTCCAACGATTTCCGAGCTTGCAGCAAGGCGACACCGCCACCGGCAACGATACCTTCTTCAATGGCAGCCCGAGTGGCATGCAAGGAATCTTCGTAAAGAGCCTTCCGCTCTTTCATTTCCGTTTCGGTGGCCGCACCAACCTTCACGACGGCAACTCCGCCGGCAAGTTTGGCCAGGCGTTCTTGCAGCTTTTCACGGTCATATTCGCTATCGGTGACTTCGATTTCGCGGCGAATCATTTCTGCCCGGCCATCGATGGCTTTTTTATCACCGGCACCTTCGGTAATCGTAGTGTTTTCAGCATCGACCACGACTTTCTTGGCTCGGCCAAGATCACCCAATTGGATATTCTCCAGTTGGACGCCGAGATCTTTGAAGATCGCCTTGCCCTTGGTAAGAGTGGCGATGTCTTCCAACATCGCTTTGCGGCGGTCGCCATAACCGGGAGCTTTCACCGCACAAACCTTCAAGCCGCCCTTGAGCTTGTTGACCACAAGAGTAGCCAAGGCATCGCCTTCAATATCTTCGGCGATGATTAAAAGCGGTTCATTTTTCTTGAAGATCATTTCCAAGAGGGGAATCAGGCTTTTGGCGGTGGAGATCTTTTCTTCAAAGATGAGGATATAAGGATTCTCCAACTCGACTTTTACGGAGTCTTGGTTGGTTACAAAGTGGGGGGAAAGGAAGCCGCGATCAAATTGCATCCCCTGAACCACGTCCACTTCAGTGTCCGCAGTTTTTCCTTCTTCGATTGTAATGACGCCATTGGTGGCTCCAACCATTTTCATGGCTTCGGCGAGTTTACCGCCAATCTCCCGATTGTTGTTTGCAGCGATAGTGGCAACTTCGGTAATGTCTTTTTGGTCATTGGGGTCAATTTTCTCTGACATTTTGCCCAGCTCAGCGACCACTTTTTCGACGCCTTTTTGGACCCCTCGGGTAAGTGCCATCGGGTCAGTTCCCGAGGCAATCCGTTTCAACCCTTCCCGGAAGATTGCCTCGGCGACAATTGTGGCGGTGGTCGTGCCGTCACCGGCCACGTCGCTGGTTTTACTAGCGGCCTCTTTGACGAGTTGCGCTCCCATGTTTTCGTA
Source organism: uncultured Alcaligenaceae bacterium (assembly GCA_964588185.1). Lineage (GTDB taxonomy): Bacteria > Planctomycetota > Planctomycetia > Gemmatales > Gemmataceae > CAZPPD01. The sequence goes on from CAZPPD010000059.1 coordinate 1,654, forward strand.
GGGATCTTCCAGTTCAATATCTTCAGCTACGGTAACACCGTCTTTGGTGACATTTGGACTTCCCCAGCCTTTGTCCAAAACGGCATTTCGCCCTCTTGGGCCCAAGGTGCTCTTCACAGCCCGAGCCAACTTGGAGACGCCCCCAACCAGTTTTTGGCGAGCTTCATCACTAAAGGCAAGCTGTTTTGCTGCCATTCAAGGTTCTCCTTTCATTGCCAATAATTCTCGATTCAGCACCGAGATTCAATCAGTTGTCTTCTTCTAGGAACAGGACACTTCTAGATTTTCCATGTCAAGCATGTGCAACTAATAGCAAGGAGTGTGCCAGTCAGGCCGGATTACGTAAATTGTGAAGCAGAATAGGTTTAAGTTATGCCAGGGAATGAAAAAGGAAGGGGTTCTCTGTCAAAGTGGCAGATTGCTGATTCTGGCGTGCAAAAAATGTCAAAATGGCATTTCATTTGGATTTGATTCATGAAAGCCGAAAACTATCAGACATTGGGATCGTTCCAAAATTGACCGTTCAAGAAAATTAGGCAAAACGCCAAACATAGGAGCGGACCAACACGAGGTATGGACATCGGTTCAAGCACATGTTGAGGTATCCGGGCAAATCTATTAGCAGATAGGGCTTAAGCAAATCGAATGGGGCAGTTGTATTCACCAAGTCAAGTACCAGACATCGTTATCTTAACACTCCATCTATGCTCACAGGCTTAACAGAGGTACTTCATCTCCATTTGATGTGTATGGGTTGCCACCCCTGATTCGCGACAACTTTTTCCTATCATAAAACAATGAGGACCTGCCGTTCTCGGAATGTCTGTTTCGGGGGGTGATCCATCGGTTTCCAAGGGCTGTCTAGGTCTGCTGATCCATTTTAACCGCCGTCAGAAACAAGGAAAAGAGTTGAGGCCAGTTGCCAACCCTCGGCACAAACGATCGCAAACCTTCCCTTCCTTTAACTCGAAAAAACTTTCGGCTTTAGTTTTTGGCATCCCCGATAGGTTTCAAACCTTTGACCGGCATGCCGAACAATGGCGAACAATCAACCATGATATTTTTCGGGGCAGAACAGGACGACAGGATTACGCCGGAAAGGGGCGAGGCGAGAACCACTATAATTTAGATCTTTAGGATCTATTCCCTTTTTCAGTTGGGCAACAATGAAAAAACCGGAGGTCGCTGTTATTCTCTGTTCCCAGCGAGTTCTCCGGTTTTTTATTTCTGGTTTGGTCGGACTAATCCTCGAAATGGTTACTTAATAATCAAGAATCTCCGTAAACCTTGGTGCTTTCTTCCCGGAGGACCGGTCGCGTTAAGCCGTCGGATTGAATATGTGCCCGGAATCTTAGGTCTCCTGCGGTAGTACCGCGGACCCGAACGCGGTAGAGCACATCGGCTCGTGGAGCAAGTCGAGGGACCGGGGCGAAGATAATCTTCTTTCCGTCAATGTTATGCTTTACCTCCGCCAGGCATTCCGCGTTTAGGAGTTCCATTCCGTCCGGTATGCTGCAGGTGAGTTGTAAATTCGTTTCGGTTTTGGAGCCGGTGTTGGTAACGCGAATCTCATAGGTCGTCTCGGCCCCGATTTCCACCGGGTCTTCCACGTCGGCTAATTCCATCAGTAGTGCCGAAACCCCTTCCACGCGAGTCGTCACCTCCGAGGTAGCTTTGAGGCCCCGAGCCGCCGTTACCACGGCCCGATGTTTGTGAATGCCGGGTTGAGACGCAACCACCTCCAGTTGCACCTCGCGCTTTTGGCCGGGAGTCATGTCGCCTAAGTACCAGGTTACCGTTCGGGTCGCTGCATCATAACGCCCGCCATCGGAAATCCCAACGAAGGAAAAACCTTGGGGAATTACTTCGCGAACAAATACGTTGCTAACCGGGCCGCCCCCCGGATTATGGACGGTATACTTGTAAGTTGCTTTGCGTTCCAAATAGCGAAGGCGAGGGCCTTCCATGGCGAGGTCAATGCTGGGCTGACTAATTTGAATTTTGCTGGTTGCCGAAGTTCGGAGGCCCTGACCGGCATTGGCTTTGGCATTGATGGTAAAACTGCCGCTTTCGCGGGTCATGCAGACCAGCTGGAAGCTTCGAGTTTCTCCGGAATCAACCGGCCCCAAATCAATGTTTATATTCGGCCCGCGGATGTGTTCCAAACCGCCGGGTATTTCCGCCAACACGGAAATGGGTTCCGTGGGGCCGTCTCCGGGATTATGGACGGTGAATTGGATTGGGACTGCTCTGCCGAGGTCAATATTTTTTGGGGCGGAAATCGACAGCGTCAATTTGGGCTCATACACTCGCGCCTGCAGATTGGCCACGCTGGAAAAGGTAACCGCCGCCTGGAAATTAAGCGTGGTTTTTTCTTCCACGAACAATTTAATTTGAATCTGCTTATCTTCGCCGGCACCCAGTTTGCCGAGTTCCCAGACCAACATGTTTTGTTGGGCCACCGGGGTGGGGGAACTACTGATCAAACGCTGTCCTTTTGGTAAAGAGTAGCGAATAATTACTCGGTGAACCGGATGCAAGGAAGTATTCTTGACTTTGAGAACATAGTTCGCCGTTGATTTTAGGCGAACCGAATCCGGGCCAAACCAATCCACTTTGATAGCCGGTTCCTGATGGACTCGGGGTTTAGGAGTGGAAATAATAACCGGGAATTTCCCCGGCATCGGTTCTTCAAATTTAGGAGAAATACTTTTTGGAGCAGGGGTCTTAAAGGCAGAGATCGTCCGTATTTCTTCCGGTGGTGTTATTTTTTTGGCCTCGGTTGGCTGCATTGGTGCTGTTGCAGGCAAATCCGGGAGCACCCACGGAGATTTTTGCTGCGTAATTTTCTGGTTGGCCTTGGGCGACTTTGTATTGATTAAATTCTTTCGGTTGGGAACCACCTTATTCTTTTGAACCGGGAATCTGTTGGGCGGCGGTGGCGGCGGCGGCATAGTTGACTTTCTTGGAGAAACAGGAACCTTGGGAACTACCGGGTAAGTTTTTTGGGAATAAACCGGCTGTGGATTATAAGTGCTTTGTGCAAAGAGAGTTAAATTGGATCCTCCGAAGGAGGCCGCAATCACAAAAATCGGGATTAAGGACAGCCGTTTCATGCCACATCTCCAATTAGGTGGCCCAAAAAGCCCCAACAACCTCTGGGTTTCCGGAGGCTGAGTACGATTAGCTTGTAAGAAAGTTGGATCTGGCCGGGGAATATAACGGCAATTTTCCTAAGATCAAGACCAAACTGACCTGCTATTGCCGCGCAAAACAAAAAAGACACGGATCCCGGGTACAGTTTCCGCATTCAAACCAAACTCCTCCTGCGATTCTAAATTTTTCCAGTATAATTCTTTTATTGAGTTTTGAATTAACCCGGGAGGCGTTTTGGCTGGAAAGAATCAATTCCAGGATATGTGGCCGCGCGAGCGGGGTCGCAACGAACCATTAGATGCACCGTTGCCGGATGTGGTGGGTGAATGCCAACCGATGCGTGAGGTTTATCGGCTCACCCGCTTGGTTGCCCCGACTCGTGCTAGCGTCCTGATTGTTGGTGAAACCGGTACCGGGAAAGAATTGATCGCTCGCAATCTCCATCGGCTCAGCGAACGAAGCGATGGTCCCTATGTTCGGGTCAATTGCGGTGCCTTGAGTGAGAGTCTGTTGGAGAGCGAACTTTTCGGCCATGTTAAGGGAGCCTTTACGGGGGCCATCGGCAATAAAACCGGGCGATTCGAAACCGCTCACGGGGGGACCATATTTCTGGATGAAATTTCCAGCATGAGCCCCAAATTACAGGTCAAGCTCCTTCGGGTTTTACAAGAAGGCGAATTTGAACGGGTCGGGGAAAGCCGCACGATTAATGTCGATACCCGCGTAGTAGCCGCCACCAATCAGTTTCTGGAAGATGAGATCGAAGCTGGCCGGTTCCGCGACGATCTTTATTACCGCCTCAATGTAGTCCCCATCTATCTTCCGCCTCTGCGCGAACGTAGAACCGATATTGCCATTCTGGTGAAGCATTTCCTGGTGAGTTACTGCGAGGAAAACCGCCGGGAGACTCCCGAAGTGCCGGCTCGGATTCTGGAACGCATGATGGAATATGAGTGGCCGGGGAATGTCCGCGAGTTGGAAAACTATGTGGAACGGGCGGTGGTGTTGGGTCCGGCAAGCAGTGTCCATTTCGAAACGTTGGTTCCGGGTTCCCAAGGCGAACGGCGACTGCGGCCGGCACATTCCCGGCGGACCAACTTGCAGAGCATGGTCGAACAACTGGTTCGGACCGCAGTAGAAAGCTGGCCGGATGAAGAAGGCAAACGCGGGCTACGTGACCGCTTGGTTGAGGAAGTGGAACGGGAGTTAATCGAACAGGTTTTGGAATCGTCTGGAAATGTATTGGTCAAAGCCGCAGCTCGCCTGGGGATCAATCGAAATACCCTCCAACAAAAATTGGCTCGCATGAACCGCACCAATAATCGATTGGAAATCGCGGAATAAGCCGAGAGTTCGTTACCAATTTCTTACATTGTGTCCTCTGTGGTTGATTTTCAATGCGTAGAGGTTTGTTCCTCCAATTCTTGCAGGATCTCCTTTGCTCGGCGTTTGCGCCCCATTTTCCGGAAGGCTTTGAACGGCCATAGTTCTTTGTAGGCCATGAGGAATGCTCCTTTGGCGGTTGCTCGGTATTCTCCATTGCTGAAAACCAAATACCCGGTACCAACTTGTTCCTCGTATACTTCTTCGAGAGCCACCTTGTTGATGTAAGCGGCTGCATTTCCGCGAAACTCGGTTTGCAGGCGGTCTTCTGGGATTCCCGAGCTTGGGGTTTGCTCCACAAGGAAGCAATGCAGTTGATACAGCCGGCTGATTTTACTTATGTCCCAAAATTGCGTGGTCGCTTCCCCGGGCATCGGCGGGAAGCTGCTAAGCTCTTTTGAATTATTTGTCTGAACTCTCACCCCATCGGTAAAGCGTCGAACAAACTCCACATACTTATTTTTGATGGTTCCCGCCGCTCCTGCCCCTTCCTGCGAAGCCATCATAAAAGTTGTCATTGCCATGTCGGTTGTGCTGGGGTTGTGGTAGAGGGCGAATAAGGTTTTTACGTTGGGGATTAGGTTCGGCAGGAACATGGTATCTTTCAGCTCAAATCCCAATTCAACCAACTGCAAATAGGCATGGTGGAAATTCTGGCGGACTTCTTCGGGAAGCTGTTCCGTTTGCGGGTCTATCACGATGACCTCAAAGGGTGGTTTAAAACGAATCAAGTTATAAATCACAAACGGCATCGCAAAGTAGGGGAGAATGATTATCACCAGGCAGATGATAAAGACCCAGTCCATCCAATCAATAGTCATAGAGGGGTTTCCTAATTTCGAAGATTCCCTAGGCGGAGTAAACTTTCTTTGGCTTCCTGGGTTAATCGCACTTGCGGGTGACCGGTCGCCAATCGCCGTAAAATCTGGCGAGCTTCTTTATTGCCAATGCGTTCCAGGATTTGCATTGCTCGGATGACGCGCAGCTCCTCGGCGGTAAAGGTCACCTTTCGCTCTTTGGTTAAGAGCCGGTTCAAGCGTTGATGCATTTCTAAAGTCGGGCTATCCTTTGCTGCTTTTTTAAGGAAAGGATGAACTAAATCATAGAGGTGGTCTAATTTTCTGAAGGCGGTTATTCGAGTTCGAAACTTATCGCTGCCAAGATCCTCAATCCATTTTTGCACCTCTTTTCGAGTAGGTCCTTGGATGGGATTTAATTTTTTGGATAAGAAGGGCAGCGTTTTATTGGGATTATGCATCATTCTCCAAATGGAGGGATAGGCTTTCCTCGCCTCGCGGCTCTTCAGAACTTCCCAATGTTTGGCAACTGATTCCGGCGTGAGCTTCTCGGCATTTTTCTTGCCCAAGCAATGGTCCAGATCCCAAATGAGGACGGTAGTATCCGCCGAACCGGAAGCCAAGTATTTCCCGTTTGGGGAAAAAGAAAGGGAGTTGACTTCTGCCTGGTGACCTGGAAGTTTACAACATAACGTTCCTGATGCCAATTCAACGACCTTGATTTCCGAATCCAGCTCGAATGCATAAGCCAAGAAACGATTATCGGGGGAGAGGGCAAGAGCAGACAATGGAATGGTTACGGAAAGATCAAAGTCATCAATCTCAATCTTTAGGTCTTGAAGTGATTTCTCTTGGAAGACTTGAAGTCCGGTTGCTGCTTCCCAAACCTGAAGAGAAAGGGCATCGTGGGAAAGCGAGATCTCTTTGGGGCCAGAGGCGACATACCGGCCAGAAGGAGAAAACTTTATCTGCAAGGTAGGTGGTGTTCGTCTCTTGCGCCAATCAGGAGGTGATTTGCCGATCCTATTTAGAACTCTTCCGGTAAGTATCTCCACCATGGCAATGCGGGAATCATTCTCAGCACAAGCGAATAGGTTTCTGGCTTTGCAAAACGCCGGAAATTCAAAAGTGTCAAAACCTTCCTCGATAGTCCTAACATTTCCGAGGATGGTTTTTACCTTAATTGAGGTCTTAAGCTGAAGTCGGGATAGCCTTTTTCCGGAAGAAGCGTCGTGCAGATTAATCCAAGTCCCACTATCCGTGCGATTATCCTTGACTGCCACAAAGCGGCCGTCACTTGAAATCCAACCTGTTTTTCCGCCTCGTTGGCGTTCATCGGCCAGACCCTGATCCCGGATTCTTCCTTCCAGCCGAGTTCGTATTTTCCCGGAGATTAGGTCGCGAACAACGTGGTCTCCTTGAGTGTCCCATTGCAGTGCTAATTGGTTTACCCATGAGATATGGATGTTGGCCGGATCTTTAACGACTTTTAGTAACATCGGGGATGTTTTGTCGATTTTCCAGGTCTTTGTTTTCCAGGATATTTTTTCCATTAGGGAAACGGAATGCACCTCTTTACTGTCCTTTGAAAACTTTACGGATAGGACTTGATTGCGATGTCCCGGCCCCGGGAGAATCTCCTCAATTCTTTCCGGATGCAAAATCCGAACTAACTGGTAAGAACCGACTAAGAGTTTCCCATCCTTGTTGTAGGCGATTGGAGTGTGAAGAGGTTCTGGTGTTCGGAGGTTTTGATGTTGCCCGAAGAATGGCATGTCGAACTTTCGGGTTATTTTGCCGGCGAGTAAATCATATTGAATGAACTTCTTGTTCTGGAGGATTGTTAACGTCTTTCCCTTAAAGGACATTGCCAGACTAGAGTTGATTACCCAGTTGGGTATTCGCGGCTGATTGTCCGGGGGAGGTGGAGTACCGAAATGCACGTTAACCAGATCGCAATGTTTCTTGCCCGTCCGCGTTAGGTAGACGGAGCGATCGGCAACGAAAAACTTGTTGTCCGGAGAAAACGCAATGAATGGCTTCTGTTCATTCCTAATTTCGAATTGAAAAAGCGTTTTGCCATCAAACTGTTTGACGAAGGTTGTCCGAGTATTGTGAATCTCATCTTCCGCTGCCGAGGTTCCCTTTTTGGTTTCTTTACCTGGACTCTTCTTGGTACAGATCATTGCAACCATTTTGCCGTTCGGAGAAATTGTCATTTCTCGCACGTCAAACACTTTTGAACCAATGGATTTTTTCTGCGGGATGTTAGGATCGTTATTTCCCCACAAAGCCCATTCTTTAGTTTGATTTCCCTGGCGAATATCAAAGTAGCGAACCAATCCGGGAGAACCTGCAACGGCAACAATCGAGTTGCTTAGAAATCGCATGGCTAAAGCCGACTTCAGATTTACATGGATAGCCCGATCTTCCTTACCGGTTTGCAAATTCCAAACCATCAGCTTTTGCCCGACCACGCTGGTCAGCTTTGTGCCATCGGGAGAAAAAGCAATCAACTTCACGGGCCAAGCCGGATGTTTGAATTTCCACAGGAGTTCTCCCGTTGGATAATTCCAAATGAAAATATTGGGATTGGGTTTCTTTGCGTTTATTGTGGTGGCAACCATCTTGCCGTCTGGAGATGCAAGCAAGGAAAGGATAGTGTCGGGGTGCCAAAAACGGTAAGAACCCAGGCGGGCGATCGCTCCATCGGGAAGTTCATTCCCTAGAGTTAAACTTGGGAGGTAGAGGACAACCAAAACCAAAGCAATCATTGCCGAATATTTAGGTGTTGAGATCCCCATGAAAACATCTTCCTAAAATATTTCACCCAGGAGGATTGGGATTTTCCCAGGGTGCGCCGCATTCGCGGCGACCCTGGACTTTGTTGGATAACGGTTTCCCCGTAAAGAATTTCCTGAAATTTCGGGGATATTTCCTATCGTTGCCAATCCCATGTTTTTGCGGTGACGAAGTTTTCCTGGTTGCCTTTTTCGCTATGCTCCTTTTTTCAGGTTGCTTCGAATGCTATCAATCAATCGTGGAACTCCATAATTCGAACGGCCGTCACTACTTTTCTTGATGTTCTTGGGCCAGGATTGGATCTGACCGGCAACCGGACGGACGGTTGTTCCCAGGCCATCCAGGGCATTCAAAGCCATGACACATTGGTGAACATCATTTTTTGCCGGATTGCCGTATTTGTTAAGCACAGCCAAAGCAGGCTGTAGGTCCTCCGGATTACCGTAATGGGCCAAGGTTTCCGCGGCGGCAATCTGGACGCTGAGGGATTTATCCGAAAGTGCCTTGCGGAGTTGTTGGCGGCCTTTTTGCACTTCTTTTTTACCGCGAATCAAATGTCCCATTACTGCCCAGTAGCGAACCGCAGGGTCATTATCCTTTATTCCTTTCGATAATTCTTGGGTGGCATCCTTACTCCGCATCGTCGCCAGTTGAGCCATCGAAAAGACTCGGTCCAATGGATACTTCTTGGAGTGGCCGAATTGATAGGGGGTGGAACCTTTGGATCGGATATGGATCATCGGTTCCGGCATAAAGCCGACATCGCGAATTTCCATGACATGATCCCGATGGGCTTTTCGCAAACGCTGCAAGGCTTCCTGATGTTGAGGGGAATCTGCCAAATTCTTCACCTCATCCGGATCGGTTTTTAAATCGTAAAGTTCCTCCGGGGCTTGGTTGGTTTTCCAGAAATAACTTTGGGCCTGGTTGAGTTTGCCCATGTCAAACAGTTGTTTCCAAACGCGGGTAGTCGGAGTTTGGAATTGATAGGCCACATGTTGCCCGTGCGGTTTGTGCGGCATGTAATTTCGCAGGTAGACATAACGTTTGTCCCGAACCGAACGCACCATGTCGACGCGCTCATCCATGCGGCCGCGGAAGCCGAAGATGAAATCTCTGGGCTTGGCTTCCTGTTTGCCCAGGAAGGCTTTGCCTTGGTAGTATTTGGGGGCCGGAGACCCTGCCAGACTCAGCAACGTTGGTGCCAAATCCACAAAACTGACCAACCGTTCCGTCCGGCCGCCGGGAGAATAATCATCCGGGGCGAGGCCGCGGTAGCGCTCGGGGAGGTGGAAAATTAACGTAAGGTGCAGCCCGGAATTGGAAGCATGGCGTTTCCCGCGCGGCATGCCGGAACCATGATCGGCGTAGAAGAAGATAATGGTGTTTTCCAATAGCCCGGCTTCTTCCAGTTCTCGCAAAAGACGGCCGACTTGAGAGTCCATTTGCGTGATTCGATCGTAGTATTGGGCCCAATCGCGCCGCACCTCCTTAACATCAGGATGATAGGCCGGGACGGGAGCTTTCTTCGGGTCGTGGACCAGTTGCTTGATCTTGTTGCGGATCTGACTTTCATGGGTGGTGGTCAGATTAAAGATGGCGAAGAATGGCTGGCCGGGTTTGCGGTTCTTGTAGTGAGCTTTGCGGGAAGTATCATTCCATATTTTACCGGTCACCAGGTTATAATCCCTCTTGGTGTGATTGGTACAGTAATATCCCAACCGCCGAAGCAAGACGGGATAAAACTCAAATCCCGGGGGCAACCGGGTTTGGCTTCGCATATGTTCGGAACCAGTCGAGGGGGGATACATTCCGGAGATGATGGTGGTTCGGGCCGGCGCGCAAACCGGAGCATTGGACCAGCAATTCAAATACCGTAATGATTTCTTGGCCAGCTTATCGATGTTGGGGGAATTGGCGTAAGTGTCCCCATAACATCCCAAATGGGGTCCCATATCTTCGCAAGTAATCCATAAAATATTGGGGAGTTGGGATTTCTTCGCCTGTTTCCCTTGAGCCTGAACAAACGGATTCAAACCCACCAAAAACAAGGCACCTAACAAAAAGGAGAGCAACTGCCGGTACATTTTTTACCTCATGGGTGATTGATTATTTTTGAGATCAATAATGTTAAGTGATTTAGCCTAATTGTGATTTGGCCGTTTCGCCAGCACTTTTTAGGAAATCAGCTGCCAATACTGGAAAAAAGGATGTCCGGAAAACACGAGATTGAGATTGAAGGGGAAACCTTCCGGGTTCTGCCGGAACGAGCATTGTTTTGGCGGGAAAAGCAAACCCTTTTGATTGCGGATCTGCATTTAGGGAAGACCGCGTTCTATTGTGCCGCCGGTATTCCCGTAACCAATGAGAACACGACCGAAGATATTTTTCGGCTTAATTTTGTTCTCGAAAGAACCGGGGCACGACGTTTGATTGTTTTAGGGGATTTTTTTCACGCTCCCGCAGGGAAATCACCGGAAGTAATGGATGCGTTCCTCAAGTGGCGAACCAATCACAAAGACCTGAAAATTGTGCTGGTTCGCGGCAACCACGACAAGAGCGCAGGGGATCCTCCTGAAGAGTGGGAGATTTTTTGCGAAAATGAACCATGGATTGAAACCCCTCTAGTGTTCCGCCATGTCCCTCAACCTCATCCCGCTGGGTACAGCTTCGGCGGCCATATACATCCGGCCGTGACACTTACCGGTCCGGGCCGGCAGCGGGAGAAGTTGGCTTGTTTTTGGTTTGGGGATCAAGTGGCGGTGCTGCCGGCGTTCGGCAGTTTCACCGGAAACGGAGTTATCCATCCAAAGAACGGGGTTCGGGTGTTCTTGGTTGGTCAAGGAGAGATTTTTGACTGCAACGATTTGGCTGGGCTGCAACGCAAATCCTAACCTTGGCTTTCCCCCCAGCTCTTAGCCAGTTCCACCAACACTCTTACGGCCGTTTCCATTTCTTCCAGGCAGGTCCATTCCAGTGGGGAGTGGGGGTTATGCTCTCCCGTCGAGAGATTCGGCGTCGGCAGTCCCAATTCCGTTAGCCGGGAGCCATCGGTGCCGCCCCGGATAATGGAATGTCTCGGTTGCAAACCAACCGCTCGCATGGCTTCATCGGCAAAGGTAACGGCTCTCGGTTCTTTGGATAAGCCTTCGGCCATGTTGCGATATTGGGAAGATACCTGCACATCAATTTCACAGCGTGGAAATTCCGCCCGCAAGGTTTTGGCGACGGAGTGGAGCAACTCTGCTTTCTCGGCCAATTTCGGAGTGTCGAAATCCCGCAACAAAATCCGCAAGGTAACTTCCGCGACGCCGCCTTCCATGCGATACGGATGCAAGAATCCCTCGCGGCCCTCGGTGGTTTCCGGGGATAATGATTGCCACGGAATCCGCTCCAGGAAAGCTCCGGCGATGCGGACGGCATTAACCATGGCTCCTTTGCCAATGGAGGGATGAATATTGACTCCCCGGATGGTTACGACCGCCAAGTCCGCCGAAAAAGTTTCCTTGTCAATTTCGCCGGCACCATGGCCGTCCAAGGTGTATCCGACATGGGCTCCCAGCTTTTCCAGATCGACGCCCGCCGGTGCTTCGACGATCATCCGGAAACGATCGACGCCATAAGCTTCCACGGGCAACTCGAACCGGTTCTCGCGGATCGCCTCTTCGCCGACAATGCGGACCTCCATGCCCTCCACACCGTTGACTTCG
>CAZPPD010000060.1:0-13501 GCA_964588185.1 uncultured Alcaligenaceae bacterium
GGAACGGGTATGAAAACCCCTTGGTATCAGGATGGGCTTCGTTTTCAATGCACGCGTTGCGGGAATTGCTGCACCGGCGAACCCGGTTTCGTTTGGGTCAATCAAGAAGAAATTCAATCGATTGCGGATTTCCTGGGAGAGCCTTCCCAGCAAACCAAGGATTTCTACACCCGCCGCCTGGACAACAAACGCAGCCTCCGGGAAAAACCGAATGGGGATTGTGTCTTTTACCATCGGGAAGAAGGGTGCACCATCTACCCGGTGCGTCCCCGGCAGTGTCGGACCTGGCCGTTCTGGGAAAGTAACCTCAGCAAGGAGAAAACCTGGCAGGAAACCTGTAACATATGCCCGGGGGCAGGGCAGGGGGATCTGATCTCCGTTGAGGAAATCACCACACGAATCAATGCAATCCGGTTGTGATATGGACGAGGGAAATCAATTTCTCCAGGAACTCTACCAGATGGCAGATGCCGAAGTGGCCGCTGCCGGTCCTCAGTGCCAAGCCTCCGGACGTTGCTGTCGCTTTAAGGAATGGGGACATGTTCTTTACCTGAGTAAATTAGAAGCGGATTATTTGCTAGCCCATGCGCCGGAGTATGACCAGCCGGTTTCTTCAGATTACTGTCCGTTTCAAGTAGACAACCTGTGCACAGCTCGAGAGCCCCGCCCGCTGGGATGCCGAGTCTATTTCTGCGACTCGGATTATCAAGAAACCGGAAATCTGATTACGGAAAAGTATCTGCAAAAGATCAAAGCGTTCGCTGCAGATAAAGGCATGGAATGGCAATATGGCCCATTGCATTTTTTCTTGAATGAATCGAATCCCGCAAGCTTGCCATCCATAGAATCACCAAAGAAAATGGAACTTCCCGTTGTGCCGGATCCTCTGCCGTAGTGGATCAGGCCAATCAATCGGAATCGCAGTATCTCTGAGGAAACGGAGGATGAAAATGCCCTGGATACGTTTGTTGGCCCTTTGGGTTTTGGCCGCCGGTATTGGAAACGCGGCGGATTGGCCACAATGGCTCGGGCCCAACCGGGATGCTTCGACATCGGAAATAATCAAGCCCTGGAAAGGTGAGCTAAAAGTCTTGTGGCGGCAACCGGTCGGCGAAGGCCACAGTTCTCCGGTGGTGGCCAAGGGCAAAGTGTATCTTCACACCAAGGTAAAGAATGCCGAGGAATAATTCTTGTATGCCTTTGATGCCATCAAGGGCACTCCCTTGTGGAAGACCTCCTATGAGCGTCCGCCTTACAAAGGGAAATTCGGCAATGGACCCCGGGCGACTCCAACGGTGGCCGGCGGCCGGGTCTTTACGCACGGGATTACCGGATTCTTGACCTGCTTTGATGCGAAGAAAGGAACCAAGATCTGGCAGATTAATACCCTGAAGAAATTTAATGCCAAGTTGCTGTTCTTCGGGAGTTCTTGCTCCCCGTTGGTGGAAAAGAACAATGTTCTGGTCAATGTCGGCGGCTAAGGGGCATCCATTGTTGCTTTTGACGCTGGGACCGGAAAGGTAATCTGGAAAACCCTGGATGACGGGGCCAGCTATTCGTCGCCAATCATCTTTGGCAAAGGAATTGAACGCCAAGCCGTATTCCTTACCAAAGAACATCTGGTTGCCGTCGCTCCAAAGGATGGCAGTGTTTTCTGGAAATACGCGTTCAAAGACAAGCTCGCGGAAAGTTCTTCCACTCCGGTGAAAGCAGGCGATATCTTGATCGGCAGTTCAATCACTAAAGGCTGTATCGGCCTAAAGCTCATCACCAGCACCGCTATTCCCACGGCAAAAAAGGCTTGGCAGAATGCAAAATTAACTTGTTACTTCGCCACACCGGTCTACTTGGGGAAACACACCTATCTCGTAACCGGAACCAATCCCTTGGCCGCCATATTCGGCACCGAGGCAACTTTGCGCTGCATTGAGACCGGCACTGGCAAGGAACTCTGGAAGAAAGGCAAAGTAGGAAAGTATCATGCTTCACTGCTGCGTACTGGCGACGACAAATTGCTGATGCTGGAGGAAAAGGGCAGATTGGTATTGTTTGCGGCTGACCCCAAAGGATATCGGGAACTGGCAAGCAGCAAGGTCTGCGGCAAGACTTGGGCTCATCCGGCGATTAGCGATGGCAGGCTCTATATACGGGATAATAAGGAGCTGATTTGCGTTGATTTGCCTTAGGAAAGCTGTTGGTCGCTGGAAAATCAAATAAAAACGTAGAGTTCGCGGATCATCGGAATAAGCAAACTTTGCGTTTTAATTCTTCATAAACTTTGTGTTGTGTCCCCTGGATTTTGGAAATCCTCGGATATGTTGGGAGTCATGCCCGCCCTGCCATTCTGAATCACCGGCGTTTTGCCTGAATGCTAAGGATTCTGAGAATCTAGGCGAGTATGCTTCAGACCATAGGTGGATTGCAAACCCAAAATCCAGGGGAAGACTCAACTCTAGTTGATTTTAATCCGGCATTTCTTTATGGACGGAAATCCAATGGTAAGAGGGTTTCTGCCATGAAAGCTGCTTTTCGTTTTGAACCCGGGTCTGTTCCCCTTTTGATCCTCCTGGCCTTAGTTTCTTTTCCAATCGCCTTGGTGTGGACCTGGTGGGGATATAAACATGCTCATGTAGAACGGCAAGGCATTGACATTGTTAACCATGCGATTCTGGTGCACCAGAATGCGGTCTCAGATGGCGACAACGAACGTATTCTGGCATTTCACCTAAATTATCCGCAAACCTCTCATCGCCTGGCAGCATGGTTTCTTCCCCTGTTTGAGGGTGACGTCTTCCTGGCAATGCGATTTGTCGCCTTGTTATCCCTTCTCGGGTTGTTCTTCTGCCAACTTACCTTGTTGTGCCGATTCTTGCCGGCAGTGATTTCCGTAATGGTGTTGTTAGCTTGGCAATGGGTCTGCTTGGAATGTAAAGTCAGCAATCTGAATCATTTCATGTGGGATGGACAATACAACTATTCCCGCAGTGTAGGCGGCGTAGGGCTGTGGTTGGCATTAGTATTGGTGACAACGACTACCAAAGCCGGCTGGCAGCGATGCGCGGTTTTCACCCTCGCTATCGCGGCGGTTTTATTTTCCTTTGCCTGTCACTTGGCTCCCGGAGCAATCGCCGTCGCCTTTCTGGCGGTGTTTGGATCCATTCTTTGGCTGAGAAATCGGCAGTGGGAATACTTGTTTTTGATGGCCGGGACGGTCACAGGAAGTTTGGTTTTATTTTTCGCCACTCAAGTATGGTTGTACATGGCGGCTAATGCCACCATGGATGGCTGGATGCCGGTAAAGCATTGGTGGTTGTTATTGCTATGGATTCCAACCTTTCTGGTAGTCGCCGGGTGGCTTGGCAGGATTGTTCTCAAAGGAATTTTTATTTCTCTTCACAAGACGCAACAAAAAGTAGAAGCGGCGGAACCAACCAGCCCAGGTCTGGTCACTTTGGGGGTGTCCTGTGCCTTATTGGCTGCGGGAGGATTTCAGTTCTACCTCATGGGTGAATGGTGGGCGGGATCTTGTGCCCCTTATGCGGTGAAATCCTTGTTTTTCTACACCTTTCCGTTGGCCACCTTCTTGTGGATTGTGGGATTCACTTGGGTTTGGAAAACTCGGCAAGCGGTTACTCCGGATTGGTTGAACAATAAGTTCATGCGTTGGTTAGCGGTGGGATTCGCCTGCGTTCTTTGTTTTCTCTTTGTCCAGCGTTGGTTGCGGCGGGATCCTGGATTATTGTGGGCGATCGAGCTGACCCCGCAGCAAAGAGTTTTTCATCCGCAAGGATACTTTCAACCGGACCCGGCTTGGATGCCCATGGCTTTGACCGATACCTTGGCAGCCTACCGCGATGACGAAGGCCGCTGGTGTTATTTTGATCCGCTGCAGCCTTCGGGATCTCACTATGCCAGTGTCATCGGCTTACAAACTCAGCGGATTCCGGCCGTGCATTGTTTCTACGACCTGACCCAGGGAAAAGGTGCCGCCCTCGTGAAATCGGCAGAGTTGCAAGGGGTCCTGTTGCCTTATTTTGTAGACCCGGCAAACATTTTCCCTCCTTCAGTCCGAGTAGAGAAAACCGGTCCATTTTGGCGTTGTAGTTTTCCCGTCAGCCGAACGCGGCCGAACTCTTACCAAAAAACCACAGAGATCATCGAGGTCACTGAGTAAAACTGCAGGTACCAAGAATTTATCCAAGAAGGAAGTGAGAGAACAAACAGGGTTGAGATTCAACTAAACTGAGCCGGCTAACCAGGCTCCGCCCCATCGCGCCGAGCCTAAGCCATGCTGTTTAATGCTTTCAGCGTTATTTTTTGTAGAAGGTATTTCTCGACCACACAAACTCTAAATTTCAAATGGATATCTTCCTCTGCGGTCTTTGTGGTAAATTTTTTTTCCATTCGCATAACTGCCAACACCATGAACAATATTTTGCTGGTTCAACCAAAATCTCAGATCGCTCGGATCGCCGTCGTTATTCCCTGCTACAAGGTGGAAAACGAGATTGTGGAGGTCGTTCGCTCCATACCGGATTTTGTCGAAGGCATCATCCTTGTGGATGACAAAAGTCCCGATCGCTTTGTGGAACAGGTGGAAGGGTTAGCAGACGACCGGGTGGTTTTGATCCGTCATGAATCCAACCAGGGAGTCGGCGGGGCAATGATTACCGGCTACCGGGAAGGTTTGCGGCGGGGATATAACATTCTCGTCAAAATGGATGGGGACGGACAAATGGATCCCCAATACTTACCGGCATTACTCCGCCCTCTGATGAAAGGGGAAGCGGATTATGCCAAGGGCAATCGCTGGCACGACCTCAACGAACTCCCTTCCATGCCGGTGGTTCGCCGCTTGGGAAATGTGGCACTATCGTTTCTGACAAAAGTGACCAGCGGGTATTGGCGCTTGTTCGATCCTTGCAACGGTTACACAGCTATTCGAGCCGATGTGCTTCGGCGGATACCCTTGGAACACCTTAGCAAATCTTTTTTCTTTGAAACCAGCATGTTGGTGCAACTGAATGTTTTGAGTGCGGTGATTCGTGATGTGCCCATACCAGCTAATTATGGGGAGGAAGAAAGTACCCTTAAGGTTGGCAGGATTCTTCGGCAGTTCCCCACCGCTTTAATTCGGTCTTGGTTTTCCCGCCTGTGGCATCGGTATTTCATCCGCGACTTCGGATTGATTTCCCTTTGTTGGCTGAGCGGTTCACTTCTATCGGGATGGGGATTGTTTTTCGGGGGTTATAAATGGCTGCAATCCATCCTAACCGGAGTCCCGACCACCGCCGGAACGGTCATGTTGGCGGCGATGCCTTTCCTGATGGGCTTTCAACTACTCCTGCAAGCCTGCTTGCTGGAAGTCTCTTTGGAACCAACCAAACCGCTGTGCAGCGAAGATCCTCTTCTTGTTCCTCAAACTCAGGAAACTCACGGCAAAGCTGCATGACAACTCTAGGTCCGTTTCGGTCAGTCAAAGATCACACCACAACTCCAGCCAACTCCACCGCAAAGGTCTCGGAGTCCTCGAATCGCTCAGCTTTCAGATTAAACACTCGCCGCAAAGCTTTCACCTGATTGCCTTCGATTTCATACTCGCAGTAGGACCAGATCTTGGTTTGAGTCGTACTTCCGGCGCAAATAATTGGGAAGGGGACCTTATCACTTTCCGGGAGAAAATATCCGTGGTGGCGATGGCCATGCAGCCATAAGGAGGCGTCGCCTTGGGAAACAACTTCAACGATCTGTTTTGCATCCCTCAGTTTCCGGAAGATGGATTCGTTGCGGCCGCTTTTTAAACACACGGGATAATGGGTAACAATGATCCGGGGGCCGGAATCCAAATTGGCCAGTAATTGGCGAAGACGCTCCGCTTGCTCGGACCCCACCCGGCCTGTAGCATCCCAAGCCCAGCGGTTTCCGGAGGAGGAATTCACGCCGATTAGCCAGACCTCTCCCACTCGCTGGGCAAAGGGGTAAGGGAAATCGTCAATTCGTTCCCCTTGTTGCCAAGGAGCAAAGACTTTTTCGAACAATCCGGATGCGGCAGCGGGTTTGGTGGCGTAGTCGTGGTTTCCCGGCACGGCAATTCCGGGAATAGCATCCTCATTGTCGACCCCCATTATCCCTGCGGCTAAGCGCAACTCCGACTCGAACCCCAATGCGGTGGCATCGCCGGAAAAGATAACATGGTCCAGGTTTCGCTCCGGGAGTTCTGCAAATAGAGATTGCAGTACCATCTCGCTGTGCCGGAAACGGAATCGCCGGCCCAACCAGCGGTGGTTGATCCAACCGGCAAATCGTTTATTGAGATAGTCTCGGAATTGCCATTCCAATTCCTTGGTGGACAAATGAATGTCGCTAATATGGGCCAGGCGAATCATGGTTGGTGGTTTCTCAGGTTACGTTCAGGAAACATAGCCTCAAAATGGCCGGCTTTGTACAATTTAAGTAACTCCTTTGCAGCGAGGGAGATTTGGCTCGCTTGCAGTGACAGTCTATAAGGACCCCCATCGATGCCCAAGGTTAAATTTGTCAAGGAAAAGCAAGAAATTGAGGTCGCCGAGGGAGAAAATCTACGCAAAGCAGCCCTAAAAGCCGGCATCCAAGTCTATCCCGGATTAACTCGTTTCTTTAATTGTATGGGCAATGGGCACTGTGGCACCTGCAGTGTGATTGTTAAAGAAGGAAAAGAAAACCTCAGCAAAAAGGGGCTGGTGGAAAATTTAAACCTCAAGCTGGGATTAATCTCCATCGGTCACGAAGAAGACATGCGGCTTTCCTGCCAATGTAAAGTGCAAGGCGATTGTGTCATCGAAACGAGGCCCAGCTTTAACCTGGGCGGTGAAAACTTTTGGCAGAAACCGTATCCAAATAAATGATTCCGCAGCTTTGCTCAAAGTCGCCGGACGTGGCTGGAGATCTTATGAAACAATTCACTATCGTAGTGAAACCGTTTGTTGCCGAAGCGGTCTTGCAAGCCATTTCAGAATTGGATGTGACAGCTTGTACCGTCCTGGAAGCAAAAGGTTATAGCCGCCAGAAAGGATATTTGGATCGCTATGTGGGCAGCGAATACAGCCACGTGTTTCTGCCCAAGGTTGAGATCAATGTGTGGGTAAGTAACGATCGGGCTCAAGAATTGGCCGAAAAAGTGACCAAGGCTGCTCGAACCGGGCGAATTGGCGATGGCAAAGTCATTATAGTGGAAGGGGCTTTGCCCGAACCGATTGAGTTCTAACCGCAGATATTATTGGTAGCAGGATTCGCCGGAATCCAGCCGGCCCATCGGTCGAATCGCAAAATAGTTCTGGTGCTGGATTCGACGGAATTCAGTCTCCCAATTTCTCCTATCATTTCTAATCAATGGCCCAAAACCGGAAGAATTCCCATAACGGCTTACTGGTCCTGGACAAACCTTACGGCTGGACCTCCCGGGAAGCGGTGAATAAAACCCAAAGGAGTTTTCCTCGCAAAACCCGCATTGGCCATGCCGGAACCCTTGATCCGCTTGCCACGGGCACATTGGTTTTGTGTGTCGGCAACGCCACTCGGCTGATCGAATATATCCAACGGATGGACAAAGAATATGTAACAGATTTTATTTTAGGTGCCGAAAGTACCACCCAAGACCGGGAGGGTCAGATAACCGCCACGGCATCCGGCAACATCCCATCCGAAGCCCAGGTCAAAACCACTCTCCAAAAATTGGTGGGTAATATCTCGCAAATCCCACCGGCCTTCTCCGCAGCAAAAACGGATGGCAAACGGGCTTACGAAGTGGCCCGGAAAGGAAAGCAAGTCGATTTGCAACCGCGAGAAGTCCGGATTTACCAGATTGAAATCCTCTCCTATTGCTATCCCCAACTGGGCTTGCGAATCCGATGTGGAAAAGGGACCTACATTCGATCCATTGCCCGGGATTTGGGAGAGATGCTGGAATGTGGGGCCTACGTCGATGTTTTGCGGCGGACCCGAGTAGGAGCCTTTGGAGTGGAAATGGGATTGGATCCCCAAAAATTTGTGGATCACAATCCCCCGGAACTGCTCCCCATTGAGATGGCCTTGAGCGATCTCCCCCAAATCCAACTCAGCGAAGACGAAACCTACAAAGTCTGTCATGGTCAGGTAATTCCCCGTAACGAGAAGTTTCCGGACAAGAAGGAGATTTCGTTGTTTCAGGGAGGAGAACTAATTGGAGTTGGAAGATACGAAGGCGCGGAGAAATGCCTGTGGCCCACCAAAATCTTTACCAAGAAATACAAGAAAAAAGGGGAAAGATAGTAGGCACTTATCTTTTTCCTCGGCTGGGTTTTCATCGCCATTTGGTTTGACTCCCGGGGCAATTGAAACCAAACCATAGATTATTGATTTTTGATTTTTTTACACCAAGATTAAATGCTTCCTCTAACTTTTTCCGAAACTCGGAAGGTATATCCGAAACAGAATAGGACTCGATTAGTTATTAGATCTTTTGGCATGCGAATTGTTAAGTGGAGACGTAGTGCTACCCTGTCGAAATGATCTTCATGATCAACACAAAGACCAAAATGATGATGATCCCAACTAACCCGCCGCCTAGATAAAGCGGCCACCAGTTGGTGAGGTGGTCACGGAGGGACTCGAAGCGGGAGGGGGAGTTGAGAGCTGATTGGAATTCGGGGTAATACTTCAAGGGATGGTATTCTCCCTGGATGTTGTGAGAGGCCTCGATGTTTTTGGGGATGCGGTTTTCTTCTAGTCGCTTGAGGATTTGCCAGGTGGTTGCCCGGGTTTTGCACCACTGGCCATTTTGTACCTGGTAGCGAAGGTACCAGATGTCCGGATTGGCTTGCTGCGGCGGTTTGCCATTGTCTTCAATCCGCAGGTCCGGGCAGGTTGCCATGCCTGCCGCTTCCAACTTTTCCCGAAGGACCGGATCTTGCAAAGCGAGCTTGGTATCCACAAACGTCGGCACCGGAAAAGCCAGATTCGAATTTTCCAGATCACTGATCAAATCCGTCACGGTTTGGTAGCGGTCTTTGGGATCTTTGGCCATCATCTTGTTGATGATCTGGTCCAGGGAATCGGGGATCAGACAATTGTGATTCACCGCTGAGATGAAATTGCCGATGCGCTTCTGATCGACAATTTCGACATGAGAATTTCCCCAGAACGGGGTTTCCCCGGTCACTAAGTGATAGAGAGTGGCTCCCAATGCGTAGATATCACTTCTTCCGTCCACGTTTTTTGCGTTGATGGCCTGTTCGTAAGGCATGTAGTGGGGAGTTCCAAATCCCTGGCGGGCAGCGGTCAGGTGACTGGCTTCGTCGGTTCGTTTAGCCAATCCCAAATCCGCCAACTTGGCGATTCCCGTTTTGGTGAGCAGAATATTGTCCGGCTTGATGTCGCGGTGAATGACATTGCGGGAATGAGCGTAAGCCAGGCCGCGGGCGATATCCAAGATGATATGAACGGCATCGCCGACCGATAATTTGTGGAAGCGTTCCAGCAGGGTGCGGGCACTCAACCCGTCCACATATTCCAGAACCAGATAGTGGATTCCAGTAGGCTGATCCTGTCCAACAGTTAAATTGCGGACGATGTTGGGATGATTCAGAAGGGCGCCGCTTTTTGCTTCCCGGTAAAAACGGTCCAAGTGAGTTTGCAAGGAAGCAAACCGTTTGGGAAGAATTTTGATGGCTACTTTTTCTTGGTCCTTTTCATGATAGCCAAGATAAACCGGGCACATTCCTCCTTGGCCCAATTTCTTGAGGATGTGATATTCGCCCAGCTGGCTGGGAGCGGCATCTTCGTCGGTAACTGTAGGGTCATCTTCTTTTAAGGCTAAAAGGGTCGGGGCAAATGGAAGGGACTGATCGATACCCTCTTCCACCTGCGGTTCGCTTTTTGGTGGATTTTTATCGGATTGCAAGGAAACCAAGGAGGGAAATAATTGCCAAAGTTTTTTGGCCTGACCCGGAGTCAGGAGACTGCGTACCACCAAAATTTCCAACAGGTCTTTGATAGAAGCCTGGGGATTTTGGTCGATGACAATCTGGCATTCCTTTTGCACGCGAACTTCATCCGCGGCAATCCGAGAGACGGCCGATAAGATGGCGCGTTTCTCGGTATCCGTAATCATAATAATTTCCTCGGATCAGAATTTAAGCATTCTGGTCTTATTAGACCAACCTTATACACTTCGGAAACCAAGAAATTTGCCGGAGTTTGTTCGAGTCTGTGAAATTATTTCAGCGGGATAAAAGTATCATATCCACAACCACATAATAAAGCAATTATGTTTTTGGCTAGGCGGTCATTTTAGATCTTCAGCCATTTCGGGCGGTAGGAATCAAGAAAAGTCTACCTACTTTCGGCGCAGGAAATTCGTGGGAGTTTGGGCCAATCCTTCGTTAGTCTTCTATCTTTTCCCGCCCACCCTTATCACTGTCAGGGTAAAATCTCCCGACCCGGTTCTTCGCAAGCTGGTTGCAATGATTCGGTATGTGCCGGATGAGGTTGGCCTGAAAGTAAGCTGAGCATTGAGGCCGTTTCCGCCATCATCATCGACTTCCACCGTGTTGCCGGACGAATCCAATAACCTCAGGAAAGGATCGAAATCGGTACTCATTAAATCGATTTGATAGGTGTATCGGCTATTGAGTTCTACGCTAAATAATTTGGATTCCCCGCGAGTTAAATTGCTTCTGGTATTTAATTCAAAACCTTCTGTAACATTGCCTCTGCCGGTCAACCGTTTGAAAGCCTCTATGGAAGCCGAGTGACCGGCCTGGGCGTTCATTTCGTATAGATTCAAAGCTTTGGCGATATTTTGAGGGGTTCCTCTCCCATGTTCATAACACATCGCCAAACCATATCTTCCAAATTGATTGGATTGATCTGCAGACTTTTTGTACCACTTGAATGCTTCCGAATAATTGGTCTTTACCCCTCTGCCGTAGTAATAGCAATTCCCCAAATTACTTTGGGCGTAAGAATCTCCTTTGTTGGCCGATTTTTGATACCACCGCACGGCTTCGGCATAATCCTTTTTAACCCCCTCACCGTTGTAATAACAGTTGCCAACATTATTTTGCGCTCGGATGTTCCCAAGGAGCGCCGACTTTTTGAACCAATGAAAAGCTTTGGTATAATCTTTTTCCACTCCGCTGCCGCCGAAATAACACCTCGCAAGGTTTCGCTGGGCATATTGGTTTCCTTGCTCGGCCGCTTTTTGGTACCAATGAACGGCTTTGGTATAATTCTGCGGAACCCCAACTCCTTCGTAATAACAGGCACCGATACCATTTTGGGCAGCTGCGTTACCTTTGTTTGCCGCTTTCAGGTAATATTCGAAACCTTTGGATTCGTTCTTGGCTACACCCAACCCTTTTTTGTAACAATACCCGACCAGTTCAATTGCCGGCAGAAAACCGGTTTTGGCAGCTTTTTCTCCCCAGGCAAAAGCCTCATCCGAATCTCTTCTATAAAGAAGCGTCTCAGCCAATAAATATTGTGCTTCAGAATATCCTTTTTTTGCTTGCTCCTGCCAGAGGTTCCAATTGGCCGCGCTCAAGGTTTTGAGGACCTCATTGCGGCGATTTGAATTGGACGCTTCAACAAATTGTTGGTAGTGATCAAAAACCTGCTTTTGTCCTGCAGATAAATTCGCTGGTGGCTGCGGCAGATTTTTGTTTCCTGGATTTTTTTTCGTATCCTTTTTTGCGGGAGTGATCTCTGCTGTTTTTGTTTTGGCCCCTCGACTACTCATGTTCAGGAAGAAAAAGGTCCCAAGAGCGCATAACCCCAAAACAAATGGCGATAAAAATAGTGCCACTCCCCATTTCGGCAGATGAAAGGCAGACTTCTTGCTTCCTTCCATCACAATATTTTGGGTGGCGGTGATTTTGGTTTCTCCCGGTTTTTCCAGCAGCCGCCCGGGATTTGCATCACTTACATGAGCCTTGAGTTTCTCGGCGACTTTGCCAGCACTGGATATTCGGTCGCCAGGATTCTTGGCCAGCATCTTTTTAATCAAGCCGGCAACATCTTTAGGCACCTCCGGTCGTTTCTTGCGAATATCCGGAACCGGTTTCTGAGCATGAGCGAGGATCTTTTCCAATGGAGTGGAAAACGTGGAATCATGGTAAGGAGAATGCCCCGCTAATAATTTGAAGAAAGTGCATCCCAAGCTATAAATGTCGGAGCGAATATCCGCAGTACTGGCATTTTTTGCTTGCTCGGGGGCCATATAATCGGGAGTTCCCATGACCACTCCGGCCTGGGTGAGATTCGTCATGGATGGCAGCGATTCCTCTTCTGTCGTGGCTTCGTTGGCCATGGATTTTCGGATCACAGAGGCTAAACCAAAATCCAGGATTTTAACCTGGCCATCCGGGGTCAGCATCAGGTTTTGCGGTTTAATATCCCGATGAACCAGGCCGCGTTTGTGGGCATAATGCAACCCTAATGCAGCCTGACGAATTAGTTCGCAGGCCTCCGCCAAGGGAAGAGGGCCGCGGACCTTAACCAGTTTGGCCAGGTCAACACCTTCCACAAACTCCATGACCAGGAAATGGGTACCCTTTTCCTCGCCGGCGTCGGTCGCTTGGACAATATTGGGATGATCCAGTTGCCCGACTGCTTTCATTTCCCGCAGAAAGCGTTTCACGGCTCACTGGGTGTTCAAGCTATTGCTGGGCAGGACTTTAAGTGCCACTACTTTCTGGAGCCGGCTGTGGATGGCCTGATATACGGTACCCATACCGCCCATGCCGATTTTCTTGTTTAAGTGATAATCACGAAGTTTTTTCGGGCCCTTTTCCACCAAAGTTCCGGTTTTGGGGGTTTCTCCTTTGGCAGTATCTTCGTGCACAGCACTTTTCAGAGTGAAGCTTTCCGCTTTAGCAAGCGCCTGCTGATAAACGGGGTCTTTGCAAAGCTCGACAATCTTCTGATTGTTCCTTAAGCCCTGAAGTAAATCTTCAGTCTCAGCCAACTTTTCAAGGATACTCTTGCAGGATTTGCACTTATTAACGTGCGATAACACCCTTTGGGCTTTTTGCGATGTGAGGTGGCCTTGGAAATAGGCACTCAGGGAATCTTGATTCGGGCATTTGAGGTCGTTCATGGATAGAATTCTCCACGGAAGTCGAAGTGCTTCTTATAAGGAAGAACGATCCGGCATAACAAGAAACCAGATTATTCAAATTTGTCTTCGAGTTCTTCTCGTAATCGCCGACGCACCCGATAGTTTGCTTGTCGAATTGCAGAAGGGGTTGTCCGCATGGACCGAGCCACATCGTCCGTGGAATGGCCCTCAATTGCTACGCGCCAAAAGGCTTGCCAAGTAGATTTGGAAAATTCCGGGCGAATCAAATCCAAGGCACCATGAACCAACAAGTTTTGTTCAGATAAATGAGAATCTTCGGCCTTGTCGTGGAAATACGCAATTTAGTGTAATTGATAATAAGAGGTTGTGCACACTAGACCGACCGGATTTCGCGGGAGGCGGCGG
>CAZPPD010000061.1:0-13424 GCA_964588185.1 uncultured Alcaligenaceae bacterium
CTGGCGAGATCCATCGATCCCTTGGAGCCTTACAAGGACCGCTTGGCACTGATCCACGGACTTTCCGGAAAGATCACCGGCCCTCCGAGTCACTCCGCAGACTTCGGTGCCCTTGGATGTTTTCCGCAGCGAATGGGAGTTGCCGGCGAAACCATTGACGCGGCCTTGGCGAAGCAACTTCCCAGTTTGTTCACCCATGTGGGGCTGGGCGTACACCGCGAGCGAAGTGTGGTATATGATGTCTCCGCTTGGGAGCGAAACAAAGCGCTACCCACTCAATGTAATCCCGTCGATGCTCACCGGCGCTTGTTCGCGGTTGCTGCGACTGGAAATTCCCGCCGCAATTTTGATGCTCGCACCAACCTGTTGGATTTTATGTCCGACGATGTTCGCCGCTTACAGCGAGAGTTGAATGCCACCGAGCGCCAGCGGTTGGATCACTACCTGCATGCTTTTGAATCCATGAGCGAGCGGCAAACGGCCTTGGTACGGGCCGCCGACCGCATCCGGGAAGCCGCTCCTCGAGTCGATGACCGCTATACCAATGACACCCGTGTGTTCGAGCATTTGCAAGCCAACCTGGAAATTGGTGCCGCTTCCTTGATTGCCGGCCTGACCAATGTTTTGACGATCACTTCCGGCAGTGGAATGGGAAGAACGGGCATCAGCCCGGATGGATCGGAAATCGGCCTCGAAACCGGGCGGATCGGTTCTCATGCCATCGGTCACGGGCGAGGATTTCAGGGGCAAAGTTCCGTGGAATTACACATCCGCATTCGCCGCCGTTATCTTGAATTAGTGGCCGAATTCTTGAATCGATTGCAGAACATTCCGGAGGGAAATGGGACGATGCTGGACAACACGTTGGTGGTATACACTTCGGACTCTGCCGAAGGACACCATCCCCGTTGTGATGAATGGCCGTTTATTCTGATTGGCGACCTGGGCGGTAGACTGCGAACGCGCTGCCGCTATCTGCGTTATCCCTACTATGGAAACCGCGGCCACCGAACGGTGGCGAATTTGTACACAACCTTCCTGCATGCCCTCGGCCAACGCCGGCCGCGCTTTGGCTTGCCGGACGTGGCTCTCCGGGATTTAAACCAGGATGGTCCTTTGTCGGAATTAATGGGCTAGTTTGAACTACATTTGGAACAGCCACAGGTGAGCACAGATTAAAACTGATTGGCAAAGTCTCAAGTTAATCAGTGTTATCTGAGTTTATCTGTGGCTTTTTACGATTACAAGTGAGTATTGAAATGGTTCGTTTGCTTCTTTCTACTCTGTCGCTGCTTCTTTTGGTTCCTGTTTGCCGGGCAAGTCATCGAGAGGCATTGCTGATCGGCAATAGTGCTTACCCGAAACATCGCTTGGCAACTCCGAAGCAGGATGTTGAAGCCGTTGCTCGTTTTTTGGAAAAGCAAGGATTCCATACTACGAAAGTTTTTGACCTCAAACGGGCGCAGGTACGCGATGTCGTCGAAAGGTTTCTCACTAGGATTCCCACGCGAGGAACCGCCTTCGTCTATTTCTCAGGCTATGCCATGGTGGGGGAAGATGATGGTAAGAAAGATAATTATTTTGTGCCGGTGGATTGCAACTTAAGGAACGCCCGCGAGATCGGGAATCAAAACTACGGGGTAAATGAATTACTGGAACTCCTGAATTCCAAAAGTGGCAGCATTGCCAATTTCATTCTCGTGGACGGTTGTTATCAACATCCGGGCAAATCCGAGGAAATACTACTTGGATTAATGGATCCCGGAAAGATTGCTGCAAATAGCTTCGTGGGTTTTGCGGCACCGGCGGGGAAGGTAATCAGTCCGGAAAAGAAACTTTCTGCCATGGTGCAGAGGCTGACTCAAGAATCGGGTGCTTCTCTTACCTCGGCTCTGGAATCCGTTTGTGCCTCTTCCACCTCTACCCTGGATGACTCCTTTGCCTTGGCGGAAGAGACCGAACCGGCAATCGCACCCCCCGACAAGTTTCGTGAAGGCAAAAAACCGGGAGAGGAATGGGTTAATGCTCGCGGAATGGTTTTTTGTTGGTGCCCGCCAGGGACTTTTGCCATGGGAAGCCCCAAAGGCGGTCCTTTTGAGGACGACGGCGAAGGCCAGGTCAAGATTACACTTACGGATGGCTTTTGGTTTGGAAAATACGAGTTGACGCTTCGTGAAAATGTGAGAAATGTGTCCCGTAATGCTTTGGCAAAAACTCCCAACGAACCCATTACCTTGGTGCACTTCGATAATGCTCGGAATACGGCAAAAACCTTTACCCAGATGGAACGCAAAGCAGGGCGGTTGCCCAAAGATTGGGTCTATGCCTTGCCAACGGAGATTGAATGGGAATACGCCGCTCGTGCAGGAACCACGGCTCCTTTTTTCTTCGGCAACAACATCGAGGATCTACCCCAATACGCCAATTTCGCGGACAAAACTCTTTTGGACACCCGGGACAGCTACTACGGGTACGCTCATCCAAAATTAAACGACGGGTTTCTGAAATTAGCTCCGGTGGGAAGCTTTAAAGCAAATCCCTGGGGTATTCACGATGTGTATGGCAATGTCTGGGAGTGGTGTCAGAGGAGTTTTGAGTCCAAACCGGAAGGCGGCGTGGACCCCTTCGGCAAAGTGAAAGGCAACAATCCGGTTATCCGAGGCGGGAGTTGGGTAAGCAAGGGGGAGTATTGCCGGTCAGCGTTTCGCATGGGCTGGTCCAACCGTGAGGAAAGAAATTTCATTGGGCTTCGCATTATCCTGCGCAAAAAGAGAGCAGAAGATAAATAAGATTACTTGTTCGCAAGAATTCAGTAAGTCGCCCGTTCCCATATTGTCCTGCAGCATGGATTCGTCCATTCCCAGTTGAAATCGTTGTCCCACTGAATTTTGGGTTTCCCAAAAATCCAGTGGGACACCTATTGAAGCTAGATCCACTTTCGGGGCGAGGTACTGGTAACCTATTAAACCACGGTTCCTCATCGTTCAAACTGCTTCCCGATAAACAGGAATAAATGCGTCGTCTTCGGGGCTTTGGATATTACTGGGCAAAACAGCAAGGGCATCATCCGGATGGAAGAGAGATTCCTTTCGCCGAGCCCTTTCCGCAAGAACGGCGATTTTTTCCGGCGTTCCCGGTAACGCTTCGGTTGGTTCCGCCGGCAACTTCCCTTTACCAAAGAAATTACCAATTCCTCGACGACCAAATTTGCTGGTAGAGGGATACCGTTCCCGGACTCCGGGGGCATAATAACAAGACCAGCACAATCCGCGAGGCCGATTAGAACGAGAATGGTTACAATGTCGGCACATCATCTTTTTACTCCCCTGCATAAACATTGAAATGGTTTGGGTTTTTCCAGTAATTTACGCCGCCACAAAAGGCCCCATGACCTCCACCGGCATAGCTGAAGGAACCGGTTGGACCGGCTGACGGCGGGCTAATTCCAGTTCAACTTCCCCAAGCAATTCTTCCCGCATTTGCTGGCGAGGAGTTTCGTCGTACCAGTTCAAGAACCAGCGGCAAGCACCCGGGTCTCCCAGCTTTTGGTCTGTCTCAAAACAAAGCCGGGCGAAATCTTCCTCCACTTCGGCAACCGTTTGCCGGTTGTCTCCTTGTAAGAAGCAAAATCCCAGGACACAGCATCCTTCAATGGAGTTATCCATCATGCATTGCAGCGGGGGAGGGGCTGTGGTGGCACCTTGGATGATGCGTTCGTCATTTTCCCGAAGAGCCATCTGCAAGCATTCCAATCCTCGTGAAGGGAGTTGAGGAGCAAATCCTTCCCGCCAAACTTTTCTCCAGCTTTCCATTACCATTCCTCCTTTATAAGCAGTAATGTTTGTTTTTGTTTTTTATAACCTTTGTTATATCCAATAATTATCATTTTACATAATAATTGTCAATGTTTTTGGCATAAAATATTTAATTAAAGTGTTTTTTTGTTAAAAATAACCAAAATAACATCAATAATGCACAATAATGTACATTTTTTTGGAGTATGAGACAAATATTGGCTTTGGAAGGAACTGGAGGGCTGGTAGATAGTCAAATTGTGTAGGGCTTAAATTCCTCTCAACTGTGGTTCGGGTTCATTAAGTGAAGTTTCTTGCCCGAAGGTAGGTGGTTTGATTATTCAATTCCCTCTCCCTGATGGGGTTGAACGGGATTCCGATTATCAGGGCTTCTTGACAACCCCCGTTGTCTGACCAATGTTTAATTGGGGCATTGATTCCGTCCATTAACATCAAGTTAAGCAAGCTGTTAAGAATCGTTTACAACAATGGATGGACCGGAACAGAAAACTTTTTCCTCACTCTGCCGAGGAATCTTGAAGGGTTCGGAGAATGGCAAAAAGTTGTCTTGCGATCGTTGCCGGCAAGGAAGATTTTCGACAGGAAGTGGAGCGTTACCTTGAGAAGAAGCTAGGTTTTCCAGCCTTAACATGCGATTTCGAATCCATTGGTAATTACCTAAATCAGGACAGCGACGGGCTCATCTTTGTCGGGGTGCTTGAGGACACCGATCTCACCCATTTAATTCGCCTGATCCAGGACATTTCCCTTCAGCAGCTTCCCAATGCGGTGGTGGTTTTAGAAGGCAAGCCGGGAAAAATCTACACCCCTAAATCCCTGCTGCCGTATCTAAGTGCCTCCCTTCAGTGGCCGGCTCAAGCCGAGGAATTAGCTGTAATCGCAAAATCCTACTGGCATTGTGCCTCGCCATTCTCTGAAGAGCCGGAGCTCCCCCTGAAAGAATTATTGGAGTTGCAACTCCAGACAAACACTCCTTCCCTTGCCCCCCTTGCGGACCGCATTGCCCTTGCCGCGCAACACGATGTGACGGTTTTGCTGACTGGGGAAACGGGAACGGGAAAGACCTACTTCGCTCGGTTGATTCACAATCATTCTCCCCGGAAAGACCAAAAATTCCTGCCCATTGCCTGTGGGGCCATCTCTACCAACCTGGTCGAAAGTGAATTTTTTGGCCACACCCGAGGGGCGTTCACCGGAGCGGACCGCAACAAGGTGGGAAAATTCGAGGCCGTGGGGGAAGGCACCTTATTGCTGGACGAAATCGATACTTTGGGAATGGAACAACAAGCGGCATTACTCCGGGTGATTGAGACTGGGGAATTTGAACCGGTGGGCAGTGTGGAAACGCATCTCTGCCGGGCCCGAATCATTGTCGCCAGCAATATTATGCTGGAGAAAGCGGTGGTGGAGAATACTTTTCGTCCAGATCTCTATTACCGCCTGAATGTCATGTCTTTTCACTTGCCGCCTTTACGGGAGCGACTTCAGGATATAGCCCCTTTGGCTCAACGGATGGCTTCACGATTTAACCGCAAGTTCAATAAGGAGCTTTTCGAGATCAGCTCCCAAGCGATGGCTGCCTTAGAGTCCTATCCTTGGCCGGGAAACATTCGTCAGCTGGAGAATACCATTCAACATGCCGTCTTGGTCAGCGACGGCCCGGAATTATTGTTACGGCACCTTCCGGAATCGGTGCAGGAACATACCTTAGACAAACCCTGGAAGAATGAAACTCCCAGTAATTCCCTGCACCAGCAGCGAGATGTTAGTGAACGAAACGCGATTCATCGAGCTTTGGTAATGAACGGCTATAGCCGCTCTCGGGCAGCAAGCACTTTGGGGATAAGCCGCGTGACCTTATACAAGAAGATGAAAAAGTACGGGCTAATGAATATTCCACTGAACCCGCCTACCGAAGTTTTGTAAGCCAAATCCAATTTCTATCCATTTCAACTCTGAAAAGCTCTTCAGCTGGTCGCTGGATTGTCCAGAATTCAGCCAAACCTCATTTCGGTTACAATTTGAGATTGAGGGCAGAAACTGGTAAACAGGAGTTATCGATTTGAATGAATAACCTACCTGACTGAAGAACCATATATTAGGTACCGGTAATGAAAACTGTTATTTCCGCCCTTATGCCGTTTTTATTCTTCTTCTCCAATCACCTTCCTGGTTTCGGCCAGGACCTTCCCAAAGTCCCGAAAGGATTTCGGGTAACCATATTTGCCAAGGAACCTTTAGTTCGAAATCCTTGTGCCATGGCTTTTGACCAACAAAGAAGGCTGTTCGTTAGTCAAGGCCCCCAGTATCGCCATCCCAGGCCAGATACTCCGGGAGATCGAATCACCATTCTTATGGATTCGGATGGGGATGGAAAAGCAGACCAAAGCAAAACCTTTGCCGAAGGTTTCAACCATATCCAGGGCCTTGCCTGGCATGGAAAAGACCTTTGGGTAGCTAATGCACCGGACCTTACCGTCGTCCGCGACCTTGATGGCGACGATGAGGCGGATGAGTATGTCCTGATCTACGGCGGCCTGGGAAATCTTGAGCATGCACTGCATGGCTTAAACTTTGGACCGGACGGCATGCTTTACATGTCCAAAGGAAACTCCAAAGGTTACCTCGACAAAAGTAGTCCCGAATTGCGATTGGCACCTAAGGCGTTTGCCGACTTATGGGGCATGAAATATCCGGATGGAGTTCCGGAGATACCCAAACCCAAAGTCTTCAAGAAAGGCACCTACAAGCGAGGTTACCACCACCCCAGTGATGACTGGGGACGAGAAGGAGGTATCCTTCGGTGCGATTCCCATGGAACAAAGCTGGAGATATTTTGTCGAGGAATGCGCAATCCCTGGGACATCACCTTCGATGAAAACTTTGATTGGCTGGGAACGGATCAAGACCAGGATGGCGGGGATCGCATCATTAGTCCCTTTTTTGGCTCCCATTTTGGCTGGGGCCATTCTTGGAGTCCGCACTGGACCGGAGAGAATCACCTGCCCACGGTTCCATTGAGCGGCCCATTATTCCCCGGGTCCGGAACCGGTGTAGTCTATTGCACCTCCCAACAGTTGCCGGAGAAATACCGCCACGTTTTCTTTATCAACGACTGGTTGCAGCGAAAAACCTTTGTGTATCGACCGAAGTGGGATGGTGCCCTGATGCGGAATAGGTCCAAGCTGGAGGTGTTCGCGGCCGCTCCTCGAGGTAGGTCGATGGGTGCAAGTTCGGGCATGTTGTTTGATCCTACCGACATTGAGGTGGGGCCCAATGGAGGCCTGTGGATTCTAAGTTGGGGGCACGGCTATGGAGCAAAGGTAAAGGCAGGCAAGCAACTCGATGCCGGCAGAGTATTTCGGATCACCTATGGAAAGCAGCCTATGCCGAAACTTCCGCCGCGAAGATTGCAACCTTACTCAAAGTGGAGTGTCGCTAACCTGATTGAGGACCTCCAACATAGTCGCTTACCCGTTTGGCGGACGAATGCTCAGTTGGAACTCCTTCGCCGTGGCGGCAAGGTTAAACAAGACCTCCTAAAGGCGCTAGAAAGGGATCACCTACCACCGGGAGCTGCTACCTGGATCTCCTGGACCTTAGGTCGCCTTAATTTCCGGGACCAAACTATTGACCCCTACCTTACCAAAAGAGCATTAGCAGAAAACTTGATCGATCGCGTTCAAGCTTATCGCATCTTGGCATTTCGTTCCAAGCAGAATGCCCGACCACTCCCTTCGAAGATGATACAAGCCGGTTTGAATGGGAAAGAACCTCGACTACGATGCGCGGCAGTTCAAGCGATTCACACTGCCAAACAAAAGCAATACTTGCCTTACCTCTGGAAACAAGCGGAAAAGGAAAAGGACCGAATTACCTACTACGCTATTTGGCGAACTCTGGGTGAGCTTGCTGGTCGTCCTGAACTTCGAAAGAAGTTATCTCATCCCATCCCGGGAGTTCGCCGGGCAGCTTTGTTGGCGTTATTGGAAACTGGTTCCTTGAGTGGAGATGAAGTAGCCAACCTTCGATTGGACACAGACCGACAGATAGCAGAACTAGCGTCTTCCTTTGTTGACAAAGCAGGAACTAGTGCACAGCCGGTTCTAGTGATTGAGCCGAAGGAATCTGAGTTTTCCAAGGAGGTAATCGTTCGCCTGGTCAACAATGTCAAAGGTGCTCAGATTCGCTATACACTGGATGGTTCGGAACCGACGGATACTTGGGGACGTGGCTACAACCAGCCTATTGCCATCAAGAAAAACACCACAATTCAGGTTGCCTTGTTTCGGGGACGTACCCGTATTGGACCTGTTCTCAAGAGAGACTTTCATATTGCAGGTAGTCCCAAGCAGACAATAATCACCCCTGGGATGATACCGATTGGTATTTCGGATCTGGTTGCCAAGAGCGGGAGCAGGTACCAGGTCCTTCGTCTGAAAATAGGAAGGATGGTCTACTCCAACCGCAGGTATACTTGGCAACAAATCCCCGAGGTCCTCTCAGGTAAAGCGATCATTCAAACAGCCAATTCGGATAAGGATGTTGGATCTCAGGGAGATGAATTCCTGACCTTCCAGGTTGAAGAAGATGTAGACCTTTACGTTGGCCATGATCGGCGAATCCAAAATAAACCCAAGTGGTTGAGCGAATTCAAACCAACGCAACTCACCTTGACCTCCGAGGACACTACCTACAACCTATTCAAAATGGGAACACCTGCAGGAAAGGTGACTTTAGGAGGCAATACAACAGACGGAAGGCCGTCCGGGCGATCCCAGTACGTAGTCGTAGTAACTCCCGCTCCATTAACTCCACGTCCTGTGCCAACCAAGCTGGCGGAGGTACAGGCAAAGATTAAAAAAGGGGATCCGGGGCGAGGAAAACGTTTGTTTTTCACGAGTGCTTCCTGTGGAAACTGCCACCGCGTTGAAAATCTGGGAAAAGCTTTTGCTCCGGATCTTTCCGACATCGGCACTCGGGCGGATGCCAAGACCCTGGCGAAATCGATCCTCAACCCGGATGAGGTAATCACCGAAGGGTTTCAGAGTTTGGTGGTAACTACTAAACAGGGAAAAGTTCATACCGGATTTAATCGGAAAGAAAGCGGGCTGGTACTGGAGATTGTTGATTCGGATGGCAATGTGGTGTCGATTCGCAAACAGGACATCGACGAAAGAGAACGCATCAATAAGTCGGCAATGCCTGCCAACTACGCCTCGCTGCTCAGTCCTCGCCAGGTAGCCGACTTGGTTGCTTACCTTTCGACGCAAAAGGTATCAACAAAATCCGAGAAACAATCCGTGAAGCCATTGCCAACCACTACCTTGAAAACAAAAACCTGGGGGAACAAAGGAAAGGGATTTTATCTGGCGAAACAGGATAACCACATGGACATCTACCTCAACGGCAGAAAGGTTGCATCCTATATCTATCAACATCCCAAGGTAAAACGGCCATTCTTCGCTCATGTGAAAACGCCAAGCGGCATTCAGGTCACTCGCAACTTCCCACCGATCAAAGGAAAAGACGCCACCGATCACGCCATGATGCATCCGGGGATATGGATTGCATTCGCCGACCTCAATCGAATGACCTTCTGGCACAATACTCAAGGTAAGGTGATTCATAAAGGCTTTGTAAAGGAACCCTTTGCTGGTGAGAGTGCCAACTTTGAAGTCCTCAATGAATTTTTGACGCCAGAAAGCGAGGTAATCGGCCGCCAGCGAACTCGCTACCAAATTTATCCCGATCCTGCAGGTTATTTGCTAAGGATTGATTCCCGCATCATTCCTAGAGAGAAGCTAATATTTGGTGTGAGAGAGGAAGGCGGACTGGGTATTCGCATGGCAACGCCCCTCACCGTAAAGAACGGGAAAGGATCTATCCTAAATAGTCACGGGCATAAAAATGAACGAGGAACCTGGGGAAAGGTTGCTCAGTGGTGGGACTACTCCGGCAAAATCGATGGCCGGCAAGTAGGCGTAATGGTGATTTCAGATCCTGCGAACCCGGATGTTTGGTCACACAGTAGAGATTATGGAGTGATCGTGTTGAATCCATTTCCGGTGGACCGGAAGGAAAACCTCAGCAAAGATACCGTTATCGTCCGGGGGAAGGAGCTTCGGCTCAAGTTCGGCATACTGATTCATGAAACGAATGCAGGTCTGCCTTTTTCGCGAAAAGCGGCGTTTGAGAAATATACAAAGCGCTGGCTCAAGAAGTCAGAGTAAATAGCAGGGGGGAGCGGCAGCCATTGGCATTTGGCGGCATTGCTTTCGGGCGGGCATTTGGTGGGCTTTGGTGCCACGGTAGGTCTGCCCGAAAGCATGTCGACCGGGGAAGATTAGACTGGTTGTAGGCTTTTAGTTGGCTCTGCCGCCATAACTAATCTGCACGAAAGCAATGATTAAACTGCCCGAAAACAGGTGGCAGCGGAAAGCACGCTGTAGAAAAATCAATCAAATCTTTTCATCAACCGTTCCACCCAAGTCGAAAGCCGTTTCCCGAGGGAAAGGAAATAGGGATTGTCGTCAAACATCCATTCCGTATGGCCTGCCCCTTCCAGCCAGTAAAGTTCTTTAGGGCCGCCATAAGCGGAAAATAGACACTCGGCTTCTGTCGGTGGATGGAGCGCATTCTTGGTGCCATGAGCAATAAAGAGTGGGGTTCGCATGTAGCCCGCATGAGCTTCCGGATACCAGCGGACCAGGGAATCCGCCAACTCACCCGAATACTGCTCGACATCATATCCCGGCTGCTGCCGGAGCACCTCTTCAACATATCTCCGGGAATCCTCATCCAAAGGATAGTAGTAAAAGGGATCATCCCAGCGAACATCACCGGTATGTGCTCTCTCGGCATAATTGGCCCGGACGCGGTCACGAAATTCGAAGAATCCTTTCGTGGTTCGATGGCTTTGTTGCACTCGTTTCCCCGAATAGAACCCATTGATCACGGCCAACCCGACTACACCCAACAATTCGCGGGAGGCATCCAACACCACTCCGCCGGCCATTCCCCACCCCAGTAAGATAATACGCTCCGGATTAATTCGGGCATCCCGTTCCACATATCCCACTGCATGAAGGACATCTCGAACTTGTTCCTCCAAAATTACCCGGCGGCGCTTTCCTTCACTATCTCCAAACCCTCGGTAATCAAAAGAAAAGCATACATAACCTATTGTGGTAAGATAGCGGGCAAAGCGTTCGGGATGGATATTTCGCAGGCCGGTGAAACCGGAGCACGGCATAATCAAGGGATGCTTTTTCGAAGCATCAAAATCATCGGGGAAATAGAAGGATCCGCCAAGTTTCAAACCATCGCTGAAGAAGGTGACATTTTCCGTTTGCATATCAGACTCCACTGTTGGGGTACTTCAAAGAATAAAATCAGGCAGCTTTTCGTCGAAAAGGGGAAGTAATCCAGGAAAGAATTTTACCGCTCCCGGCACTGGTATCCACTTCTCCGTCCCCACCTTCGCCGGAAGATTTCTCCCACCTTCTAACTATTACGTATTGTACAATCACACCGGTGGCCGCAATGATCAGGCAAATCCAATTTAATAAAACCGGTTGTTTGTTCGCCCAATCCGTGACATTTGCCTTGGTTAGCTTGTGGATAATGGCCAGCAACAAATAAACCGACACCAATGTTGAGCAAAAGCTGGTGATAGTCATCAACCACAATCGATATAAAATCGAAGCGAATACTCCGCCACTAATAAAACACATGATTGGGGAATTCACTGAAGGAGAGATCACTTCGACCAGAGCCATGCAAACCGCTCCGCCGATGGCAAAGGCCAAAATACGCATCCAAGAGAGAGCGAGCACTCCGGCACCGATGGCAAACAAAACCGCCGCGGACAACGGCGGCAAGGCCCAATAATCTGCGTGCCGCAGTCCATAAATGCCGACTGCGGAGGTTATTAGCAGGACCGCCCAAAAACGATGGGACCACCAACCAAATAACCATACCACCAAGCTGATAAGGTAGCCTATAATTAAAGCGTAGTAGGATAGATCTTTGACTTCGAAAAGGATTTCCGATTGAACCAGCACCATAATGATATCCTTTTCTGAGTGAAAATGGCTTCCAATTGGAAATAGTTACCGGAGTTTAGGAATGCAGTTGGGAAAATATCGCCGAATGAATTTGCTGTCAAGGTAGGGGAGAGATGGTTTCCTTGACAGGTTTGCCCCCCCTGTTAGAATGGCAAGTGTTCAACATAAAATAGGTATTTTTGGGGAATTACAGGGATGAAATGCCAGAATTGTCATAACCCGGCAACTTTACACATCACCGAAATCGTTAGTGATGATCAATTTGAAGAATACCACTTATGCGAAACCTGTGCTCATAAATTCTCCCATGACCCCCAACCCGTCAGCCCCAAAGCAGCCCTCAGCGATCAACTCGCCGAAGCCGATGAAGGAATCTTGTTAAGCACTCAGGAATGCCCTTTGTGCGGAATTAATTTTGTTGAATTTCGCAATACCGGTCGCTTGGGTTGTCCCAATGATTATCATGAATTCCGGGAAGAGTTGCTCCCGCTGTTGGAAAATATCCATGGAGAAACCCGCCACTGCGGGAAAACTCCGCGGCGATACCC
Source organism: uncultured Alcaligenaceae bacterium (assembly GCA_964588185.1). Lineage (GTDB taxonomy): Bacteria > Planctomycetota > Planctomycetia > Gemmatales > Gemmataceae > CAZPPD01. The sequence continues at coordinate 12,433 of CAZPPD010000061.1, forward strand.
GCAAACGCAACAAACCCAATCCGAATTAATGCAACTGCGCAATCACTTAAAGGATGCGGTCACACAAGAGAACTACGAGGAAGCGGCAAAAATCCGTGACCGGATCAAAGAACTGGAAGAAAGCTAGCCTATTCTTTATTCGATGGAATCAATAAACCGGTTCGGATGTTATTATTGACAAGGGAGAACAAGAAGTTCGCCTTCTTCATGACAAGGTCCTTTTACTTCAATGAAATATTGGAAGAATATCTAATTGAGTCTCCCAACTAACGATAGGGAGGATAAACGTGAAGTGTGACTGCTGTACCAAGTCAGCCACTATTCACTTGACGGACATCATAAACGGTCAGAAAAAAGAGGTTCATCTTTGCCAGGAATGCGCCGAAGCCCAGCAACTAGTCCAGAAGCAAGAACTGAATCTTTCCGCAATCTTACAGACTGTGATTGGCCAACACGTTGGCCCGATGACCGATGAATTGGCTCGGCTGGATTGCCCGATTTGCGGCATCAAGTATATGGAATTCCGAGCACAAGGAAGACTTGGTTGCCCGCATGATTACAAGGTTTTTCAATCCGGGTTGGAACCGCTGCTCAAGAAAATCCATCGGAGTTGCCGCCATACCGGGAAAACCCCTCGTCGGCACCAGAAAGACGAACGTGGTATCAATGAGTTATTGGAACTGAGACGTCAATTACGTAGCGCGGTCGAAGCGGAAGCCTATGAAGAAGCCGCCCGGCTACGCGATTTACTTCGTGAGAAGGAAGCCGCGTATGAATCTGGATAATTTAACCGAAAAAAGTGGTGAATGGTTGCGGGGAACCGGCCCCGAATCCGACATCGTTATCTCCTCTCGGATTCGCCTGGCCCGGAACCTCGCTGCGTTCCCGTTTACCAATCGTTCTACCCCTCACCAAAAAGCGGAGATTGAAACCCTACTTAAGGATAAACTGGCCAAGTTGGATTTTCAGATCCCTCTGAGTTATCTGCCCCT
>CAZPPD010000062.1:0-13352 GCA_964588185.1 uncultured Alcaligenaceae bacterium
AGGGCAGGATGAAATCCTTGTGCTTCAGCGCGTCCTGAGCCCCACGGATGCTTTGCTTTTCGTTTTTTTGTTCTTGGGAATGACACCCATAACAGGTCCAATTTTCGTGCTATTTGGTCGAAGACGTAACGGCAGTTAGCGACTATAGCTCAGAAATCGACCTGAGAGAACAGGAAAGTTTCAAACGTTAGGTGGTAATTGCCGTGAACCTTCGCACTTGGCCGCTCATGCGCATTGGGCTACAGCGGTGCAAGAGAGAGAGAACAAAATCTTCCACACGGCGGGGGTGGCATGGTCTAGAAGACACTTCAAACCCAATCGCCAAATCATAAAACTTCGGGTGATAGGATCCCCTCAATGGCAAATGGCTTAGTCCTCGACAACGAAAAGGCATCAGCGAATTCCAACAAGACCCATTCCGTGGTCACGATGCTGCCGGAGTAGGCATCCAGGTACGACTTCACAGCTTGGTGAGCGGCGTCTCTTTTGTTAATCCAAGCGATCAAACCATAGGTATCCATGAAAACAGTCATCGCTTGGGCTTCCCCAGTCGATAATGGTCATGCTGGTCAGCGGAGTCGGTGGGCAAATCGGGTGAATCGATCACCAAGTCACCGAAGAGCTGACCAAAAGTCGTTTGCTCGTCAGCCTTCACCGGAACAATGCGTACGCGCGTTCCTTCCGCAAGCGCCTGGGCATCGTCCGGGACGATGACGCCGTTATGGACCACCCCTTCTAATTCCACGACACACCTCGTTTCTTAGGAAAAACAATACGATGATTTTAAAGCCGCCTGGTTAAAATTGCCATCCAATTTAATAGCCTGGGGATCGAACCTGCCTGACCCAGGCAATGCCAGGTACTCTGAGCCCGCCAATTATAGAAATCACGAAATGGGATACAAAGTCGGTTAGTACCGGTCCCCAATTATTGGATGCCGATCCGAGAGTTCCAAAGGATTGAAACGGGATGAATTCCACTGGAGCAACCAAGAACTCAAAATCTCCCGGTTTTTCCTTTCCAGCAGCCCTCCGCCTCTTTACTATGTCCAAGTAACATTTTTCACTTTGCACCAGGAGAAACTGCAATGAAACGTTGGCTTACTCTCTCACTACCAACTTTTATTTTCGCTGCTTTGCTCGTGAATCCGGCCCAATCAGGCAAGAAAGACGGCTTTGTGCCGCTTTTTAACGGCAAGAATCTGAAAGGGTGGAAGCAGAAAAACGGCACTGCCACTTATCGAGTCGAAGACGGTTGTGTGGTGGGCAAAACCTCCAAGGGAAGCCCGAACTCTTTCCTTTGCACCACGCGCGATTACAGTGATTTCGAGCTGAAGTTCGAAGTTAAAGTCCACGATAGACTCAACTCCGGCGTTCAAATTCGCTCGAAAACCAAAGGCGGCACGGATGAAGGCCGGGTCCATGGCCCGCAGGTAGAAATTGCCACCAATGGAACCGCCGGATTTATCTACGGCGAAGCATTAGGGACTGGTTGGCTGAGCCAAGACCGCAAGGATCCGGAGAAGAACAAAGCCTTCAAAAAAGGGGAGTGGAACCAGTATAAGGTTCGGGCTGTCGGCAACAAGATTCAAACTTGGGTCAATGGTGTTCAAATTGCCGACCTGACTGACACCAAATCCAAAATGGATTCCGGCTTCATCGGCTTGCAAGTGCACAGCATCCCCAAAAATGCCGGGCCTTATGAAGTCCGCTGGAAAAACATCTACATCAAGGATTTGTCCAAGTAGTTGATTGAATGCCTAACTCAAGGACATGGGAGCACAATACATGAAAAGAATCAGATTATTCCATCAACTTTTGGCCGCCTTGGTATTCCTGGCAGTAACTTCCCTTGGCGTTTCTGGGGAGAAGATCCGCGCCTTAATCATCGATGGCCAGAATAACCACAACTGGAAGGACACCACTCCTTTTCTGAAGAAACAATTGGAAAAAACCGGCCGTTTTACGGTTGATGTAGCCACCACGCCTCCCCGCGGGGCAAAAAAAGAAGCTTGGGAAAAATTTCATCCCGATTTTTCCAATTACCAAGTGGTAATCAGCAATTACAATGGTCCACCTTGGCCGCCCAAGGTGCAAAAGGCTTTTGAAAGCTTTATCGGCAACGGCGGGGGACTGGTAAATGTCCATGCGGCCAACAATGCTCACAGGGGGTGGGACGAATTCGAGAAAATGACTGGTTTGTTATGGAGAGGAAGTAACCATGGCTGGCGGGTTGCCTTCGAGAATGCGACCAAGGCTGTCAAAATGGAAGCTGGAGAAGGCCACGGTGCCGGTCATGGACCTCAGCATTCCTACACCGTTACCGTGATCGAAGAGCATCCCATTACCAAGGGAATGCCCAAGCGCTGGCTGCACACCAAGGATGAGTTGTATCACGGCCAACGCGGACCGGCCGCGGAAATGAATGTTCTGGCGGTTGCGTTCTCGGATAAGTCCAAACGCGGGACCGGAATGTATGAACCCATGATTTGGTGGATTCCCTACGGCGATGGTAAGGCGGTAACCACTGTCCTTGGTCATGTCGGCCGGGGTGATTCCAAGAATATGGTCGCCATGCGCTGCGTTGGGTTTTTAACCACCTTTAAACGCTGCTGTGAATGGGCGGCAACTGGTAAAGTATTTACGCCGATTCCGGACAACTTTCCGACTGCGCAAAAAACCAGCGTGGTTCTCAGATAAGGGCAAAGTTTTCCGAGATATGGCTTTCCGATTTTGGATTGCCGGTTATAATAATGAGTTCTGATACCCATGGTAAAAAAGGCAACAGGTTTATCCTGTTGCCTCTCTTACTTATATTTGGAGATTTACCTGTGAAAAAGGGAATTCATCCGGAATATCGCCCCGTTGTTTTCATGGATCCGTCGGCAAAGTTTTCGTTTGTTACCCGCTCTACCGTGAAAACCAATGAAACCATAACCTGGGAAGATGGAAACGAATATCCTTTGGTTAAAGTCGACGTTTCCAGTGCATCTCACCCATTTTACACAGGCAAAATGAAGTATGTCGATTCGACAGGCCGCCTGGAGCGATTTCGCAAGAAATTTGGCGACAAATACAAGAAGAAGGGGAAGAAATAATGGCATCCAAGTGTTTTTATACCGGTAAAAAGATTTCCAAAGGGAATAAAATCACCACCCGTGGTAAACCCAAGTATTTGGGTGGCAACGGCACCAAGGTCACTGGTATTACCCGCCGCAAATTCAAGCCCAACTTGCAAAAAGTAAAGGTGGTTGTGGACGGAAAACCCGTCCGCGTGAAAGCCAGCGCCAAAGCTATCCGCATGGGGTTGGTTACCAAGCCTCAAGTCAAGAAACCATTCGAGGTGAAGCCTTTTTAGATAACCAATAAGCTAAAACCATCAAAGGACGGCGGATTTTATCCAGCCGTCCTTTCTCGTTAATGGAACCAAGCTTTAGGTTTATTTTTTATCCGCAGGAGTTACCGCGATATAGTAATTCCCTTGTCCTGCTCCAAAGGAGCCGGCCTCAATCGTGTAATCTCCATCCTTATCGGCGGAATATTGAAGCCTTGAGTTCAATCGACTGCCGCCATCGTCATTAGCAGCAACTTGATTTCCAGCCGGATCTTTCAGATAGAGATAGGTATCAAAATCTCCCGCCATATTGATGGTGTATCTGGTTCCTGCTTTCATCTTGAAGGTGTGGGGAACTCTTTGTCCTTTGAAAACGCCTTTAAAAACCTTGCCTTTGTAATCCTTGACCCCTGCAATAGTGATTTTGTACGCACCCCTGCCGTTCTTGCTAAAAGAAGTTGCCAAAATGGTGAAATTTCCATCGACTTTTGGAACGTGAAACATCTGCGAATTCAGGCCTTCACCATTGTCGTCGTCCGCCCCAACCAATTGCCCATTGGGATCTTTCAATAGAACAAATGTGTCAAAATTCTTACTTGTCATATCAATGACATACAATTCTCCCTTTTTTAATTTGATCGTATGGTCGGCTTTTGGAGCCTTGAGATCGCCTTTAATCGTTTTGACTTCTCCAAAGGAAAAGGCCGGGAAAAGAAACAGTTGCATCCCGGTGAATGCTAAACAAGGCAATAGATTTCGCCACATAGAAGAACTCTCCTAAACAAAAAGAAAGGAAACGTACTGGCCTGGATAGGGTAATAATACGTTATCAAAACCTTATTCAATGAAAACAAATTTTGTAATTTTGTGGTAATCTTGTCGTTTCTATCTCTTTGTTCGAAAACAGTTCTCTTTTCTTTTTGCGACTGGGAAACTTTTTGCTACCTTGAGATCTTTACTTTCGTAAGAAACTCCTGGAGACTCCCATGAACAAACGCCTATTGGCCTGCCTGGTCCCGGTAATTCTTTTCCTAAGTGGTACTCTGACACCGGTTTTCTCCCAAAAGAAAAAACAAGCTCCACTCGTTCCACCCAAAAAGGGCAAGCGGGAGGTTATCAATTTATTTAATGGAAAAAACCTGGATGGTTGGATCGGCCACAAGAAATACTGGTCGGTTCAAGGAGACATGATTGTCGGCAAGAATAGCAAACCCGTTCCGGTAAGCACTTATTTGTTGACCAAACGAAAATTTAGCGATTTTCGCTTTACCTGTGATTTCAAACTGGCTCAAGCAGAAATGCATTCCGGAGTCGCGTTCTGGGGTCGCATCGCTCCAGAGCGAAAAGATCCCTATACTTACGCCGGTCACTTGGTCATGTTTCCCTCAAATTATGGCTTTTATGATTTGTACGGCCGCAATTTGATCCACCGCAATGCAGCCAAAGCCAAAAAAGTCGGCAAACAGCATGACTGGAACAAGATTGAGGTTCTTGCCCAAGGGAACCGAATTCGGTTTGTTCTCAACGGCGTCCTGATTTCCGACTGGCGAGACCCGGAACCGCAGCGGATCAAAGTTGGCCCCATTGGTTTGCAATTGCACTCCAACCGAAAACCTCAAGAAGTCCAGTGGAAGAATCTGCAAGTGGAAACTTTTCCCCAAGATAAGTTGATTACGGTAAAATAACTGAGATACAAGCATCAAGAATCTTAAAGGATACCTGGTTATGCGTTCGATCTTCTTCATTATCGTCCTCCTCTTAATCACCGTTTCCGGCTGCTCTCGGACACCGACAGTCCAAAAAAGTTCCCCGGGAAATCTAGAAAAGATCCAGACGGCTTATATGGCGTTTTACGACAGTAAAAAGCGTCCGCCGAAAAGTGCTGAGGAACTGGCGCCTTTCCTTAAAAAGCCATTAGACGAGGTATTGGTTTCACAAAATGACAAGGAAAAATACGTCATTATTTGGGACACGGATCCTTATAAGGACATGGGAGAATCACCGGTAGTCATTGCTTACGAGAGAAAAGGCGTTGATGGAAAGCGATTTGTTTTTCATGGCATGGGAGTTGAGTACATGACTGCTGACCAATTCTCCAAAGCCAATTTCCCCCAGGGACATACCCCGCAAAAATAAGCAGGAGAATCAAATATCCTGACAAACCCAGGTGGGCATGTTCGATTAGGACCTGTTTGGTAAAATTAAGTTTAGATTCAATGAAACATACAGAGGCAGGATAATGGTTTCAGTGTTTAACGAGCAGGGAGTTCGCTTTGAATACCCCACCAATTGGAATCTGGACCGCCAAACTACCGACTCCGGTTGGACGGTAACTCTGCAAAGTCCGGGAAGTGCATTTCTATTTCTAGTCGTCAACGAAGACATGCCTTCCATGGAACAAATGCTGGAAGCAACCCTGACTGCCTTGCGGGAGGATTATACGGACCTGGAAGTCTACGACCATTTGGAAACCATTGCCGGCCAACCGGCGATGGGTCACGACATGCATTTCACCAGTCTTGACCTCACCAACACCTGCTGCACCCGCTGTTTCTATTCCCCCGCCGGAACGATCTTAATGATGTGGCAAGCCAATGATCTCGACCTGGAAGAAGTGGACCTGGTTTTTCAGGCCATCTGTGCTTCCCTAAGTCTTGAGGAAAAATACGAGGAGTAATGGCCACTCTCGGTTCCGATCCCAATCTGCAAAAGCACGTGCTGAAAAATAGGCGGACAGCTATCTCTCTGTTTCGCGTAACTTCAAGCGCATTAGCGAGGGCTCTTTTTCTTGCTCTTCAAGTGAAAATCAAACGTTTGTGACCCCGCTTTTATCACCACCTTTGCATTATTTCCCACCGCGTCCTTGGGAATTGGATTTACGGATGCGGCTTTTCCCTTGGGAACATCTCCTTGACTGGTGGGGAAAGCCTGATTCTTGATGCCGTGAATTTGTACCATCTTCGGCCCGGGAGAAATCTTGTCGATCCGGTATTTGCCGTTGACAATTTAGCCTCCCGCTGGCTGCCCTTCGCCATCGGTGGGAACGAATGTGATCATTCCATCGACCGGGTCGGAGTTGAACGTGACCTCACCCGAGATGGAGGTGGATGACCCGCAGCCTGTCATCAGCGAGGAGAAACCCAAAAGAATAAAAGCAAGTTGGTATTTCACCCGGACCTCCACACTTGTTAACCGCCGGATTCTGCAGAATAGGGAGAGAGATTCAGAATTAGTAACTGGGAATGGTAACCGCCTCATTTCCAGAATGAGTACCCATGGCCCGCCATACCGACAAATGGACCGTCTCCGAAAAGAATCGAACCGAGCCGTCGGCGAAGGCTGCATTTACTCCATGGGTGTGGTAGCTCCGTGCTGCAGCCTGAGCCCCCACACCGCTTCGCGTCCACCAGGCACTCCCGGCAACGACGGTGCAAGGCGGCGTATAATTGAAGTCCCCGGTGTTTGCCGGGCAAGGGCCAATTACTTGATCCGGGGCACTGGAATTGGGAGTTAAACTGGTAGAGAACAACGCACCGCCCATATTCCCATAGATGGTTTCGCCCAGTGGTCCACCCCATCCGGTGGTGCTTGGTACTACCCCTTCCGACAAGAAAAGAGTGTTGGATTGTCCGTCATCGGTTTCATCTAAGCTAACTCCTTCGGTCGGAACGGAAGCACCCGGGTCGTCGCTTTGGTTAGGTACCACCCGAAACATCCCGGGCCCCCATGGCCCCGAAGTCCCATCCGTGGCATTCCCATACATGTCTCCGGAGCCGGTGCAGCCCCGGAAATTGCCGCGGATAAAGCCATACTGGCCGGTGTTAATTTCATTCTCCCGATTGGCAGTATCACTTGGGCATTGAAACATTGGAATATTGGCATGGCGTGCCCTACGGAGCTTGGCATCGTTTCCAATTGGACCATTAGGACCGGGATAAGAGGTCTTGTATCCCGTTTGTTGGAGGGTCCAGTAATTATCATAAACCGCTTTTTGTTCGATATGAGGCAAAATCAATTGCGTCCAGGTATAGGTATCCCAAATATCGTAGCGCCGGCCATAAGGAAGTTCTCCGTGGCTTACCGAGTACTGGTGGCAAGCTAGGGATAATTGCCGCAGCCGGTTCAAACATTGTAAACGATCGTTCCATTCACGAATTCTTTGTACGGCAGGTAACAACAGGGCGATTAACAGAGCAATGATCGCAATTACGACCAAAAGCTCGATAAGGGTAAAACCCTTGCGCTGAAATGTGGGCATCAGGGAGAGCTCCAAACCTAATGGAAAAGAAAAGGAAGGTTGGATACCTTAAAGTGACAATTTAAATCATATTATAGTGAATATATAGTTTGCGCTCTATTCTTTTTCCTTAGATTCATCATTCCCACATCCGCCGCCTTCAACGAATTTCAATGACGCGGAATTAATGCAGTATCGTTGGCCGGTTGGGTGAGGTCCATCGGGAAAGACATGGCCCAGATGGGCTTCACACTTGCTGCATTTAACTTCGGTCCGAATCATGCCATGGGAGATATCCTCCTCCAAGGCAACGTTCTCGTGGTCCGCGGGCTGATAAAAACTCGGCCAACCAGTCCCAGAATCATATTTGGTTTCGGAGGCAAACAAGATTTCCCCACAACAAATACATTGGTAAGTTCCGTCCCCTTTATGGTTCCAATACTCCCCGGTAAAAGCCCTTTCGGTCCCTTTCCGGCGAGTGACATGGTATTGTTCCGGAGTCAACTGTTCTTGCCATTCGCCATCCGGTTTGTTTATTTTTTCTGCCATTTATTAACTCCTTCGCAGTAGAATAAATTTATCCTTATTTATAGCTGGGAAATCCTACCTAATTTTAAGATTTTTAACTGCCAACCAAAATCCTTCCAAGTGGGCTTTGCGCCACGCAACCGCAAGCTCATTCTTCCAATACAGCACTTTAATTCGATAATTTCGTCTCAATGTTATCCCACATTTCACCAATGACTTTTTGGGCTGCTCCTTGGATTAAACCTTTTGGGACGGCTTTCAATAACCCTCCCAAGTTCTGAATCGAAGCGGTCCATTTGACCAAGCTGCCCGAATCCTTGGGGGAGACCTCGAGGTTCGTTATCACATCACTACTGCTGCCAATCCCTTTGCTGGCTAAGAGATATTCAACTGAATTGGGAGGATTGGCTTCTTTGCGATCGATTGACAAGTTCAATACACCTCGGACAAAGGAAAAGCCTGGCCTAAGGGAACATTCGGCATGATCCTCTTTTACTTCAGTAAACTTCTCTGCACCGGGAATGCATTCCACCAAAAACCGCAAATCGCTAAGTTTATCCCATAATTCTGCCGGTAAGCGGGATAATTCTCTTTCACCCTGAAATTGCATCGTGCATAGCTCCTTATTCTCTTGAAAGTAGACGAGACATCCTTACCCTTGGAATATTAATATTATTCCACTCTTTGGGGAACGAAGGCAATTGATCATGGAAAAACCGCGTGTCCTAAGTGCCGGCATCATAGTGGCCGATCATGTTTGCAATCCCATCTCTCATCTCCCCGCGGCAGGAGAATTGGTGATGACCGACAAAATGTTACTAACCATTGGCGGCTGCGCGGCCAACGCTGCAGTCGACCTGGTGAAAATGGGCATTCATGCCACCGTTGCCGGGCGTGTAGGCGGAGATATTTTCGGCCGCATTGTCGCAGAGTTGTTAAAGCAACATGGAGTGGATGTTTCCGAACTTAAAGAAAGCCCTAAAGCAGAAACCAGCCAAACCTTGATTGTCAATGTGGCCAATGAAGACCGGAGATTCATTCATTCCTTTGGCGCTAATGCGGAATTTCGAGCTGCAGACCTTCCCGCAGAAAACCTGGCAAACTACGCGGTCTTTTATGTGGGTGGCTACTTGGTAATGCCGAGCTTGCAACAATCAGAGTTGACGGCTGTTTTTGCAAAAGCCCAACAGGCAGGAGTCAAAACCGTATTGGATGTCGTCGTTCCCGGGCCGGGAGACCACCTCAGAGAATTGCAGGATTTGTTGCCCCATGTCGATGTTTTTCTGCCCAACGACCAGGAGGCAGAAATTCTTTGCGGAATAAAAGAACCTCTTAGACAAGCCGAGTTCTTCCATTCCAAGGGTGCAAAAACAGTGGTCATCACGCAAGGCCGGGAGGGGGCAATACTGGTGCAGAAAGATCTCCGGCTGCAGGCAGGAATTTTCCCGGTGGATTATGTGGATGGAAGCGGGGGAGGGGATGCGTTTGATGCCGGGTTTATATTCGGGCTGCTGAACAATTTCTCTCCCCACGATTGTCTTAAGTATGCTAGTGCTTTGGGTGCCAGTTGTGTGCGAGCAATTGGCACCACTCCCGGTGTTTTCACCCGGGACGAATGCGAAGCATTTCTGCGCAGCAATGCCATTTCTATTAACGAGATTTGAACTCTTGTTTGATTAGGTTCCAAGTTCCCGGAGACGCTCCTCCAAGCGATCACGCATGCCCCCCAGAAATCGTCGAACCGTTCGCTCCGAACGCTCGACGGTTTCTGCGATTTCGGGAAGCGATTTTCCCTGCAATCGCAATTCCAACATCGTGCGTTGGTGGGAATCGAGTTCACTCATGAGCAGCTCGACCTCATCAGCCAAGGCCAAGCCTTCCAGTTCCGTGGGCTCAACGGCAAATAGATCTGCAGTCCCGACACTGGAATCGGCAGCCAATGCCTGTTCGCGTTTGATAGATCGTTTTTGTTGGCGATGATGCTCTGCTTTATTGAGAAGCTAATGTTTGGTGATGGTTGCAAGCAACCGCAACAAAACTCACGCGAGTTCCAAGCAAAACCGCCCATCTTGGGCCTTGCCGAAAAAGGATCGGAATACGGACTGAACGATGTCTTCGGGGGCTACTCGTCGACGCAATTTCTCGGAAAGTTGTCCGCTTGCGAGCTGGACCAAACGCTGAAGGTAGCGATTGAAGATTTCCTCGGCTGCTTGCTCGTCCCCTTCCTGATAACGCTGCAGAAGATTGCGGGATTCCTCGGAATGATGGTGTTCGGTCATTCGAGTTCGGTTGGGTTCGAGTAATGGATGGTCTCAAAAAGGAATATCTTCATCGGGAGGGGTTAATGATTTCCTCGCTCGGCGATTGGAATGAAAAGTCCCAAAACCCATGGTTCCCGGCCGCTCAAACTCGCGGCTGTTTGGCTGTTGATCGTCCAAATGGCGAAGGACGTTAATGCTTTCTTCCAGGGAATTGCCCAGGCAAGCAACGCTAATCACCAACTCGGCTAAAGCAGCGAAGGACAATCCCTCGGTCAAGTCCACCCAGCGTTCCAATTCCTCTTGGGAAAGATCCGGAAGCTTTTTCCTAAAGTAAGTGTGACGAATGTTGGCTTCAGGAGACTCAATTTTTATGATGCGATCGAAGCGTCTTGGCCGGGAAACAATGCGGCGGTCTAATCGTTCCGGGTAATTGGTAGTGGCGATGTTGATGACCTTGTCGATCTGATGCGAACCATCCAGCCATTGCAGCAGCTCGCTATCCCCGTGAATTTCAATGACCGCATCAATATCTTCGAACAGGCAAACCACAGGCCGGTGGGGTTCAATCCTGCGGAACAGCTCCATGGCTCGCATCAATAATCCGGGGTGTTCACAAAAAACGGCGACATGCCCGGCTTTGATGATGCGATGAACCACTTGATGGACAACGGAGCTTTTTCCAGAACCTTGCGGCCCGTAGAGCAGATAGCCGCGGCGATGGAGATATCCATATTTGCGAAACTTGTCTCCCAGAGACCAAAAATTGTCAATCTCTTCCAGGATTTGCGACGGTAGACTGTCGGCAAAATCGATCAGATCATCTACCTGCAAATCCCGAGAGATTAATTGCGGCTCCCCATATTGATTTAAACCGCATCCATAGGCTCCGGAAGGCAAGACCTTGTGCGTGTTTCCACAGGCCTCAAAAATCCCGGGAGTGGCAACTTTCCATTGAATGGGAGAAAGCAGGGAATCCTGCCCGTTGTAACTTGCCGAACTTTGATACATTCCATCATTTTGATTGTGGTAGCGATGGGTTTGATCGCACTCTGTTCCGAAGTCATTTAAATCCATTGGTTCTCACAGGTTAACTATGGTCCATTCCAAAGAAATTATCCTACCAACCAAACTGAAATTTGGAAAGCAAATACGAACTATATTGTAAATTAACACGTTGGTTATGTGTTTGTGTTTATTTTTTGAGCTTTTCCCAACTTTCATTAACCGATTCTTCCCACCTGTGGTAAATCAAAACTCGCTCTTCGACTAACCTTTGATTGTCTGCTGCGATGTTCTTTTTTTGCCCCGGATCTTTCAGCAGGTCATAGAGTTCCCAGGATTTTCCTCTTTTCGATTTGTACAAGCTGTACCGGTTGTCGATTAGGGCTCGTTGTCTCCCCGATTTGAAAGCAATAGGGCGGGGGCGTTCCTTGATTTTGCCCTGAACAATTGGCAGCAGATTAATTCCGTCAATCGGGCGTTCTTTGAGAATGGGTTGATTCAAGACAGAAAGGATTGTGGGTAGATAATCACTGGTGCAAGCCGGAACCTTGGTTTTTTGCCCGGGCTTCACCATTGCCGGCCACTCCAGAATCCCGGGAACCCGAATGCCCCCTTCCAACAAACTCCGCTTTCTGCCCCGCAGTCCACCGGTAGAACCGGGAGCATTGGTGTTTCCTTCGGGACCATTATCGGAGCAAAACCAAATCATGGTGTTGTCGGCGATTCCCAGCTTCCGCAATTCCGCTCGCAATCTGCCGACTTGGTCATCCATCGCGGTAATGCAGGCGCAGTAATGCTTGTCTTTTTCTCCCGAAAAGTCCTTATACATCTCCAAATATTTCGGACCCCCAACAACGGGAAGGTGAGGGGTATGGAACCAGATTACGGCCAGGAAAGGAGTCTTTTTCCTGGCGGCATTCTGAATGAAAGGAATCGCCCGATCCATGATCACTCGGGAATCATCTCCATCCAAATTCTCAGTCGCCTTCTCCCCCGGTCCTTTCCAATATGCAGTTCCGTAGTATTTATTTGTCCCCGGTTTCTTCATTGGATTCCAGGTGGGAACTTTGGCTTCGGTGGAAAAATAAGTATCGAAATGGCGCTCCCAAGGTGGGGCATAATGTTTGGCCCCGCGTGGTCCGCCCCGGTTGCTGTCTTGTTCTGTTTTCGTCAGAGTTCCTAAATGCCATTTTCCGAAATGACCAGTGGTATACCCATTCAACCGCAACACTCGCGGCAAGGTAATTTCTCTCTCCGGCAGGTGGCCGACGTTGGCGAAAGTAATGCCCATTCGGTAGGGATGCCTTCCGGTGAGGCAACTGGCCCGAGTGGGACTGCAAACGGGAGCGGCGGAATAAAAACGAGTGAAAACCAACCCGTTCTTTGCCATCGCATCCAGAGCAGGGGTTTTGATTCGCTTATTTCCCATAAAGCCGGGATCTCCATATCCCAGATCATCCGCCATGATGAGAATGATGTTGGGACGAGATTTCTTTTTTTCTCCCGCGCTGATTGGCAATGCAAAAAGAAATAGGGTTGCAATAACAATAACAAAGGAACAGAGAGATATTCTCTTCGGATTAGGGATCCAATTGATATTCGCATTCATGGTCAGGCCTTGGCATGGTGAAAGGAAAGTTGAAGTTGTAAGGAGACGAACAGAATTGCCAAGGCATTTCAACTAAATTCCGGCGGGCGGCATCAAGTTTCAAAGCAGCCATCGTGGTTATTTGTTCGCCGGAAATGGAAAGAAAATCATCATGTCCGATAGCTTCTTTATATGTAAAATCTTAGTAGTTAGCTGAATTGACGGCAGAATTGTTGCGATCAGCTACCAACCTTATGTGCTCTGAAGTCAAGTTGGTAAATGGCATATCATTTGCCATCAATCCATTTCACTTTTGGGAATCTTTCTTCAATCCCTGATTACAAGGAATTATGGTATGGCTACCGCTCGTTTTTGGTTCACCCCAATGGTTTTGGGAATAGGC
>CAZPPD010000063.1:0-13351 GCA_964588185.1 uncultured Alcaligenaceae bacterium
GGAGAACTCTACACTGCCGCGTATTCGGTACGCATGGCTTGTTCAAAGCCATCCCGTTTGGCAAGCTGCGACTTGATGAGCTGGAGGTAGGGAGGGATTTTATGGTCCGCAACAGGACGGCGGAAAGCAACCGGAAGAAATCCTCGCAGCAGTTTCTCGGCATCGCCTACAGGGTCGTTGGCAACTATCTTAAACTTGGGTTGATAGTTACTTCGTTTCTTGATCCTCGGATTTGCCGGTTCAATTTCTTTCACCGCCAAGTTGCCAAACAAGAGGCGATGCCCTTTTCCCGGCCATTGCTCAATAAAAGGACCTTCCACTTTCACTTTTTGAATTGCCATCCCGGGACCTTTGTATGCCTTGGGGCCTTTTTTTCGCAGTTCCCCGCCACCGCTAATCCCATAAGGGTTTATTCGCAAGGTATCGTTGCGGCGGAGATAAATCTTCAGGTCAACAGTTGTCGGTTTGGTCGGGGGAACCGAAAAATGGCCGTGAAGCCGGGAATCGGGATTGCGGCCAAAGGATCCGGAATACAAAGCGAACGGGATAGGGTCCGGTGTTTGATAGCCGTAGCCGGTAACCTGAATCTGATAAATTCCATCCGCCCAGGCTCGGAAGCTTTCCAAGTTCTTGGGCGGATAGGAACCGGAAGAGAAAAACACCACCGCGCCGTCCGGCCGTTTCAACCACAAGCGGCCAATAAAGCTTTTTGCTCGCCTTCCTTCGGCAAACGTAAAATCTTTGGCTTTCTTTTCCGGCTTTTGTTGTTTGGCAATGGCCTCATCCATGGCTTTGTCCGCGGCTTGGAGATAGCGCCGCAGATGAATATCAGATAGATCCAATGCTACGCCGACATTGTCAACCCGTGGGCTTGGCCGTCCTCGGGGAGTATTTGTTTCAGTTCAGCACGAATCCCCAGCAAATCCTGAAGTGTGTTTTCATATTCCACTCGGTTGAGCCGCCGGAGAACTCTGCCCTTGCGAGCCAAGTGAGCAGTCGTCAGCTCCTTGGACAAAGATTCCAGAAACGAAGCTTTATCACTTTCAGGAACTCTGGCGGTTCGTTTCCCGGGCGGCATTTCTCCCTTGCCAACCCGGTCATGAATGCGAACCCAAAGTGCCATGCCCTTTTCGCTGTCCAAGTCAAACCGGACAGCACTGAGGTCCAGATCACTTTTCTTTACATTGGAGTCATGGCAGGCAAAACAATGCTCTTCTAAAAAAGACCGGACAAGCTTCGGCTGGGCCTTGGGGGCTTGGGCAGGCAAAAGGGAGGAAGAGAATGTTAACCACGCTAGGGAAAGGAACAAACGTCTCAAAATCATCGTCCAAACCTCAAGTATCTGGCAATTTATTTGGGTGAAAAACTGCTCCGCAGGAAGCACTCGAGCATTTCATTGCCTGGAAAGTTTTGCGTTATTTGGTAGGTGTCCCAATGGATTTTGTGGATTCTTCAAAAATTTTAGGTGCCATGCTCACCCTTACCATTCTGGATCTTCCGCGTTTTTCTTGAATGTATGGACTTTAAGAATCTAGGCGAGCATACTGTAGAGCAAAAGATGGATTTCAAACCCAAAATCCAAAGGAACAACCAATACGGTATATTGTATTAGCTTTACCGGAATTGGATTCGGATAATCCTACCCCAAATTCATTGGCTTTCAAATTTACTGGGCAGAGAAGCCAACCCCAATTATTCTTTCTTACATTTCACTCTAAAGAAAATATATTCCCGTTAATGCTAAAGGTAGTCCATATTTTTTTCGTAAGATATGTCCGAAACCGGCTGAATTATAGTAAGCCAAAAGCTTCCTTAAAAAGACTGTTGTTGAAATGCAAACCCAGAACGAATCCAAGCAAGAATCTGGCCTAATTGATCCGGCTTACGCCGCTCTAATGACCAATCATCAACGTGCCTTGTATGGTTACATAATGACCTTGATGGATCGGGCCAACGAGGCGGATGATGTTCTCCAGCAGGTGAACTTGGTTTTATGCCGGAAAGCGGAGGAATATGATAAAACCCGCCCGTTCCTCCCTTGGGCTTGCCGCATCGCCTACTATGAGATTCTCGCCTATCGGAAACAACGCCAACGCGATCGTCATACTTTTCTGGAAGAAGACTTGCTGCAGGAGTTGGCGAGTGAGGCCTTACATCACGCGGAACACCTAGAAGCCCGGCTGCAGTCCCTGCGTCATTGCCTGGATAAGCTGCCCCGAAGAAGTCGCGAGTTGATTGCCAAACGCTACGAGCAACAGTCTTCCGTAAACAGCATCGCGCAACTGCAAAACCGTACTGTTGGGGCCGTTTCGGCAGCTCTGCACCGGGTCCGAAGAGCTTTACTCGACTGCATAGAGTCCACCTTAAAGACGAGATTAACTTGAATCGCGACCGTCTCGAGTTGCTGCTCCAGAAACACTTGGATGGCCAGGCAACTTCCGAAGAATATCGGGAATTGGCCGGCCATCTTGCCTGCAACCCGGAGGCACGGCGATTTTACGCCGCTCACCTTCAATTGCATGCTTTATTGGAATGGGGATCGGCAGCTTCGACAACTACCCCCCCTGCTGCTCCTGCTCAGCCCCGTTTTTCCATTTCCTGGCAGGGTGTAGCCATTGCTGCGGCCATTGTGCTTACCGTAGGAGCTATGTTCCTGCTATTCAATGTGGACAGGCAAAAGTCTAAGGAGCAACAAAACCCCATCGCCCGGCTGACACGGTTTCCCGCCGGAAATTGGATGGACGGCAAGGGACCTAAAGTAGGTGAGAATGTTTTTCCGGGCACCTACATTCTTCTCGAAGGAAACGCTGAACTTGCTTTAGCAGGCGGCAGAGTTCTACTGGTCGAGGCACCTGCCCAACTGCAAATGTTGCAAAACGACCGAATGGTACTCCATCAAGGTTCGATCGTCACCCGGGGGACCTCAAAGGATAAAGATTTTACTATTGAGACCGCCGCTGCAACTATCCTGGACCGGTGTCTGGAAATTGGAGTTGCTGTTGCAGGTACCGGCGAAACCGTCGTGCAGGTTTACAAAGGGAAAGCAACTATTCAACTAAAAGGGAAAAAGACAACCTCCTATAACGTCAACGCTGGAAAAGCAGTCGAAATTAACAAACAAGACGGCGACATGCGCGAGGTATCGTTTTCGGAAAAGCGGTTTGTAAGGGAATTGCCGAATCGGGGAGAAAAAGCTTACACCTGGTTGCCGCCTTATAATCAGAGTCGCCACAAGACCATGTATGTGCCGGCAGCCCCAAAGAAGATTGTTATTGATGGTGATCTCAATGAATGGAATCCATCAACTGCTATTGCCGGAGAACTTCAAGAACCCTTTAGCAATAGCTTCTATTTTTCCGGTCAGATGGTCCACGACAATCGTTTTCTCTACATTGCCGCTCATGTAGGCGACCCCTCTCCGATGAAAAATGTGATTGACCCGCAAATGGATCCGGAAATTGCCTGGAGAGGCGGCGGTGTCCAGGTACGTCTGTCAACCAGCCCGGAACTCGGTTGGCCACTGCAAGGCAGTTCTCCTATTGGTGCTCCGGGAGATCAGCCGGAGATCGGACGTCGCCCCGAAGATAAGAGTGAAAATCTGGTGCACCTTACGATGTGGTATTTTCAACCGGAAGCGCTACCTTGTTTGGTTCTCCTCTACGGAATGGATTACCAACAGCGAGCCGTCAATCCGGAAGGTTGGCGAGGTGCCTTTCGTCGTGACACCGACGGCCGGGGATATACCTTGGAATACGCCGTACCCTGGAAACTACTGAATGCCGCCGAACGGCCTCCGCATGCCGGCGACGTCCTTGGTGCTTCTTGGCAAGTGCACTGGAGCGATCAAGGCGGGCGTCTTTGGCGCGGCCATTTGATTGAACTGACCCGCCCGAATGTTGATGGCCTCCCTTTTTTACAAGCCGGCACATGGGGAAAAGCCGTCTATCGTTAATTCTCCTACCTCAACAATCCTAATCTTCAAAAGAGAATGAAATGAAGCGAATCAACTACTCAAGGATCGCCTTGGCCGCCCTGACCACCCTCCTTTTCTTACCTCATGGAATATCTGCCAACGAAAAAAAGTCCGATGCCAAAGCACCTCCTGGAGTGGTTCGCTATCCCCTGGATCGAACTTACTACCTGGTCGGAGAATCCATTCCCATAGGATTCACTACAGGAGGTGAGGTAACTCTCAGGCTGGAACCCCAATCAGCAACCAGCAAAGCGATTCAGATTTACCAGGGACCGGCTCAGCCGATCAGGCTTGACACCCGATTGCTGGAACCGGGAACCTACAAGGTGGTTGTCAATTCAAAATCAGAAAGTCAGACTATGACATTGGTTAGCCCTTTCCGGGAGTCGACTGCCGCAATAATTAATGAGCAAGTCTGGCCGGTGCGTAAAGAGCACTTTCCCCGATTCCGCAACTCCGGAGTGAATGCCGTATTCGTGATGGGCAACGGTGCATCTTATTCCAAACGCCACCTGCTCACCGACGACCTGCTGGGCGTAAAAACATCATTGTTCCTTAACCCATCGACGCGGCCAACCAGCTTCGAGCCGCCTCGCGTTTGGGACTTGGAGATGAACAATTACCTCATGCGATTGAGTCTTATCTCTCAAGCCCACTTGCGTTATCCAGCCTTCGGAGGAATCTGCTTTGAATGGGATCCCAGCTCCGTCATTCGCCGCCCCAGCATCTTCTTCCGCTACGGTTCGCAAACAGATGAGTATCACGAATATCAACGGCGCTCGAACAAAGCCGTGGAAGAAGAGTTTCAAGAGATTACAGGACTAACTCCGCCGACTACCAAAGAATTCCTCCAGTATGTCATTGCCATTGGTCACCCCGAATATGGTCCGGCCAACGACCTTCCGACCACTCGTTGGCTCGAGAAGATTGCCAAACACATGAAACCTTTGCCGAAGGATGAGTTGGCCCGTTTACAAAAACGTGTTGTGGCATGGCATAAGCATCTCATGGGAGTATATGGTAAAGGCCACAAGTTTTTTCAGAAACACCTCGATAAAATCGATCCCAGCCTGGCTCATACGGCAAGTGTTAACCTGGACCATGGTCCCATTACCAGAGGACAATACGCACCCGGCGGATACCAAAACCTCGACTTTCGCCACATGAGTGCTTGGAATGACCAGATTGGAATAGGCGACTATGATTTTCAATGGCTTCTCAGTGCAGCTCTAATGAATGCCCGCAATCCCGATAATCAGCCGATATGGATTGCAGGTGCAACCGGTGTGGCTCATGGCATGCCGGGAAAATGTATTCGTTCGGCTGCTCATAATCTGGTCCAAAATGGCAGCGGCATCGGCTCGGCGGCCGAAGGTGGATATTCCTGGCTGAGCAACTATGAAAAAAGCGAAATACATCGGGCCAAAATTGGCGGTACCCGTGAGTTTCTGCAACGCTTTTCTTCACTCGCTACCCAAGCCAAAGGTGATCATCAGGTTGCCATCTTATATTCAAAAAGTGATTTTGCTCATCGCATCGCCTATGAAAACCTAGGTAGTACTGCCTGGCAAGCTCTAGTAACTTTGACTCGCCTAGGTTATACCCCAAAATTCATTACCGAGACTGAAATCCAGAAAGGCAAACTCCAAAGTTATAAGGTGCTGACGATCTGGAACCAGACTTTTGATCTGCCTAAGGAAGTCCGTGAGGCGATTGGCCGCTTTACCAAAAACGGCGGGCGAGTTATCGTAGATGGATCAACAACTATTGAGCTTCCCGGCATGGAGAAAATGAAACAATCCATCTATGAAATCGAGGCACGCGGCGTATATGGTTGGTCGGGGCCAAGTCAAAAGATGAAGCCTCTTGGGATGGCCCAGATCTCCGAGTTCTTACATCGCCATTTGGCACCTGGGGTGCTGAAAGCAATCGGCAACGACGTCAGGTCATGGTATCATCAAGCCCTAGGTGCCGAGTCCGACGTAACCTTATGCCAAATCAATGCGGGTCCGGATGCTCGCTATGTGATCGCTATTAACGACTCCTGGTATGCCAACCATTGGAGCCATGCACGCTGGCATCAAGTCAAGGAAAAGCTGCTCCCCAGCAAAAAAATACCTGAGAATGCTGTCCTCTATGATCTCAATGAGGAAAAACTCCTCGGTCCGGCCAATAAAACCTTCTCCTGTGACCTCCGTAAGGTAACCGCTCGCGTATTGGCGGTTGTAAATCGGCCCATCAAGACTATGGACCTGCGTGCAACGCAATCCCTAACCACAGGGTCATCCATCGCTATCCAAGCTTGCTTTTTGAACGATGGTAAGAAACAACTCCGCGCCGTAATTCCCCTGCATCTAACAATACAACGCCCCGACAAATCGATCGCGTTTGCCGGGTTCCGGTGTACCAATTCGGAAGGGAATTTTGCTTTTACTTTTCCGGTGGGGACAAACGCAAACATTGGTCAATGGCGAGTAAAATTGCGCTGCCAACTAACCGGCAAGGAAGCTTCACTTCCTATCCGGGTGAAATCCGGTCCCCAAAATTTTCAGGCACAACCTATCCAGGCAAAGGTAGTCGTGCGTAATTCCAACGCCATCCGACAACTACTTGAAACAAAGGCTCACCTGGTCGCTCCTATCCTTCCCTCCAAACAACCAAACCGGCACCTCAAAGCGGCTGAACATGCTCAGACTATAGTAAAGAAAACTGGGGCAAACCTCCGCATTTGGCGGAATCCCGAGATGAGCACATACACCTTGGCTTATGTTCCAACCAAAGAGCAAATCAAGGAAAATCTCCGGATTGATAAAGGCCAAGCAATCGGGGAAATAGCCAGACTTACTCATCGGCGAGAAGATTATTACACCGACATTGGCGGCTATCGTTGTGGAGCCCATCTCCTGCTCTTTGACCTGGCGAATGTTGAGGGGGATAATCCCTTAGCAGAGCGATTAAACCAAAAAGGAATTCTGTGGCCTCAGGTTACCGATTCCTTCCCGGGCAAAGGCAAAGCAGTGATTCAGTTGATTCATAATGCCTTTGATCCGCACAAAAGTGCTATTATAGTCCAAGCGAATGATACAGAAGGCTTGTTAGAAGGTGCCAAAGCACTTGCTCACTTGCCCAAGGACTGGATCGGCACCAGTGTATCCCAAGCTCGTTTAGCCTTGCTGCGACAATGGAACATTCATCGCGATTCCGGCGACAAGGAGAACCAGTTGGGCAAGTTGACTTCCCAGGGGCTGGAAGTAGGCGACGCCCCTCAACCTTTCCGCCTGGATTTAAGCGGGATAGAAATACCTGCCAAAAGCGAAGAACACGAACCGCCTTCGCAGTTCAAACGAACCTACTTGGATCTGCCGATAGCCACTAAAGATATAGCCAAAAAAACAGTAGTTCAACAACGCCTGCGAGGAAGTTTTACAGACGTTTTCGCCGGCCACAATAAAAGCGGCAATCCGGACCTGCGTTTCAGCGATGCAACGATGATTCCAGTACACGTTGATAGAGCGGGGGATTACAAGATATTATTTCAAGGCATCTTTCGTTATTCCGACCGATTGCCGAGGTCGCAAGGAAGTTGGGAAGATATCCTAAAATTGTACGAGGAAGTCCTTCCTCGTAAGCGGCAACCAATGGTGTGGCAAGTTCAATTAAATGGTAAAACCGTTGGGAAGCTCAAATCTTGCGAGACCGCTAACAAAGAAGTACCTATCGAAACGCTTCCCTTTTATATGAAACAAAAACCAAAATCGGTAAGCGAAAAAGTGGTTACCAAGCTTTGTGGAATTTTCTCACTGCCCAAAGGCAACCACGAAATACGCTTGGTTTATCGCAATATGGTGGATGGACAACTGGTACGTTTCTCAATTCAACCAACTAAAAACTAACTTCAGGTACCCTACCTCAGCAAAAAAGTGAGGAAATTTATATGCTCCGACATTTCATTTTACAAGCTGCCCTGCTTACTCTGCTATCGACTGCGGCGATTGTTTCCGCAGATACCTCGATTAGCTACAAACTGGCCAAGGACGGCAAGGTTTCCCTGGCCATTAACAATCAATCCGGACAGTTGGTCCGCCGTCTTCATGTTGGGGATGACATGAAATCCGGCCACCACCTTGCTCATTGGGATGGTTTGGATGAGGCAGGTCGTCCACTTCCACCTGGAGAATATGAGTGGAGATTGGTGAACAGTCAAGGCATCCGTTCCCAGTTCCTAACTTGTCTTGGCACGAGTGACGGATATTGGCATTGGCCGGGAGCTCACGAAGGACCGGGCAGTGTAGAGGTAGTTGGTGACACCGTCATCATGGCAGCCCACCTGGTTGAAGGGAGCCCGCAGTATGTAGCCTGGGATCTCAAGACGGGCAAGGTAAAGTGGTACCAGAAACCGGCATCAGGTTTTGCTTGGGTGAACGACCTTGCCGTCGGCGGTGACACCTTGTTTGTGAACGGTTTCAGCATTGGCTCAAGGCAACCTGAATTGTTACTAATGGACACGAAGACGGGGAGGTTCGTTAATTCGTGGTCGACCTGGAAACGGGCACTCTACTCTTTCCTGCCTATTGCTGACTTCACTGCAGGTACCAAAGAGACCAGTGTCCATCGCAAGCTTGAACCCAGCGTTTACAATGAAACCCAAGGGCACGGTTGGATAGATACGAAAGGACTGGAAATCCTTAAGGTAGACGATACCCAGGCAATTGGTTCAACCCAAAATCCCTCCGCTTCATTTCGCATCGATCTTCCTAAACACAACAACTACCGAACCGAAGTGGTAGTCGGTAATCCTACTTCGAAGCCACGGAAAATCAAAGTCAAAATTAGCGGCGGAGGCGGCGAGCATACACTTGTCTTAAAACCGGGAGAGTCGAAGAAGATTGAAAACAGGCGAAATAATGAGCAGCTCAACATTGCCATCCGCAATCCCAAAAATGAACCAGTTGGGTGGGCTTTACTAGGCATTCACGTAAAAACTTCCCTGAAACGAATCGCAGCTCACGGCGATACTTTGGTTGCACTGCTTCCGGGTAACTCAGTGGTTTGGATTGACCCGATGAAAGGTAAAGAGCTGTTTAAACGGCCTTTCACGGTTCATCATCAAACTCACATCAACAAGAAAGTTAAGCTTCACCTCAAGGAGCCTTGCAAAGACATCGAAGTACTCCCCACCGGCCAAGTCATCCTTCTCACCGAGGAGAAAGTTTTGGAGGTAAAAGAGAACGCGCAGACACGTACCCTTATTGCAGGATTGAATCACGCCGCCCGGTTGGCAGCAGACGGCAAAACCGGCGATCTGTTCATTGTCGAACACGGGGATAGTCAGCAGGTGAAAGTGTTTGATCCGAATTTCAAGCAAAAAAACGTCTTTGGCCGCAAAGGCGGCAGGCGTCAAGGCCGTTATGAGCCGGAGGATTTCTTTGAAGTGGAGGACATTGCCGGTGACGGCCATGGCGGGTTTGTGATAGTCGAGCAGGAAGCTGCCCCCCGGCGCACTGCTCACTTTAGCAGCAAAGGCAAGTTGATCCGCGAATGGTGTGGGGCACAAACATTTTTCGTTCATTCTTGGCATGATCCGAAGCAGCCGACTCATGTGTGGTTTGATAATGGCCATGGCTGGGTCACCGAATGTGAGGTCGACTACGGTAAGGGCACTTGGAAACCATATGCCACCTACAAAATCGCAGGTGCCGGAGGCAAGGAGCTGAAAATTCAAGTCCAACATACCGGCTACTTGGGTTTTCACATTCGTTATCACCAGGGCAAAAAATACCTCTGTAAAGTACGTGACCCGGTCATCCTCCGCATTGAAGAAGAACAACGGCGGGTCGTACCGGTTGCAAAATACTATTCGTTTGCCTTTAATCAATACACCCTGACGAAAGAGCGAATTCCGACATGGGCATTGAGCTATGAGCAGGCCAGAAAAAATAAGTATATCGGTTTGATGTGGTCGGATCTCAATGGAGACGGCAAAGCCCAAAGGAATGAAGCTCGCCTATCCAAACAAAACTACAGTGCCGGAGATAGTTGGATCGGCGATGATTTGACCTACTACACCAGCAATGGCTATGTCGCTAAGCCGAAATGGAAAAATGGAGTTCCCATTTATCCTCTTCCCTCCGAGGCAAAAAAACAACCTGCAGAGGCAAATTGGCGTGACTCTGACGGCAATTTTTATCGCCAATACTGTGGGGGGCACCTGAACATCCACGGGTTTGGCTGGCCCTCGACTATGGTAGCGGAAAATGGTGGACTGCGAAAATTTTCTGCCGACGGCAAGACTCTCCTATACGATGTAGGCTGTAAAGCGGTCACCTGGCCGGGCACCCACCGCGAAGGACAACTGCATTTCCCGGTCAAGATTGCCGGAGTAGTAAAAGGTACGGTAGGCGTTGCGCAGCGAGTCGGTGCTCCGGTAGAGTTCTGGACCACGGATGGACTCTACATCGGCCACATTTTCAACCGTCAGGGTGAAGGCCCGGAGATCGCTTATCACTGGTGGCGTGTCGACCCTGCCAAAGGAGATTCGTTTGGCCGGAAAGGCAATCAAGCCCTGTTCCAATATGATACGGCCGCAGGTGGACGACTTGTGGTATACAAAGACCAAGTTTACTTTTTCGGTGCAGGTTGGAACAACGTTCCCACTTACCGGCTGTCCGGGTTCGATGAACTCCAGCGACAAAAAGGTAAGCTCATTCTGGCCCGCAAAGCCACTCTGGCAGAGGGAACAGGTAAAGGTTTGACCGCCCGTTACTATTTGGGGAACAAAACCGGCGGGCAACCCGTTGTAGAACGGATTGAAAACCAGATCCATATCGGTAAATTTGGGAACTACCAAAAAAAGTTGAAGAAGAAAGTCGATTGGCCCAAGCAAATGACGGAAGATCCCAAAGCCACCTTTACAGTGCACTTGGCCGGATTTATCGAGCCTAAGCTGACGGATACCTACAGGTTTTTCATCTACGGTGGGCCTGCCAACGTGTATATTGACAATAAGCAGGTGCTTGATAGTTCGTGGAAAACGCCAAGAAGCGGGGCACGATACCCGAGCAGGTTAATCCGCCTCGATGCCGGGAAAAAGGTGGCTATTCGCATCGATGCTCAACGACAGGCGAATCAGCCTTTGTATCTTTCCTGGGAAGGTGAAGCATTCAGTGCCGAAGTAGTGCCTGGGAACTATTTGTATTCGGACAAGAAATAAAGGGAGAGTATGCAAAGAGCTTGCCTCTATCTTTCAGGATTGGTTTTCCCACTGGTATTCCTCGCAGCTACCTCAGCAGCAGAAAAATCCGCTTCCAAGAAGTCGGAATTGGCAAAGAAGGTCCCTACAAAGTTTGAATGTCGCTGGGCATATGGCAAAATCACTATCGATGGCTCCAACAAGGAAAAAGCGTGGCAGGATGCACCTTGGATTAGCAATTTCTATTTACCCTGGTTGGGAGAGAAGGTACGCCTTGCTCGCACCTCAACGAAGGCGAAGTTGCTATGGGACAGGCAATTCCTTTATTTTTTTGCCGAGATGGAAGATTCTGATCTCTACGCAGCTACTAAAGAACGAGACAGCCGGCTATGGGAAGGAGACGTCTTCGAACTCTTTTTTAAGCCTGCGGACAATAAGCCCGGTTACTACGAATTTCAGGTCAATCCGGCGAATGCCAGGTTGGATATGTTTCTGCCGCGGCGAGGTGCTGGTGGGTATTCCCGTTTTCGCAAAGAGTTTCCCTTTGAATTCGAAACGAAGGTTCTGTTGCAAGGCACATTGAACCGTTGGCAGGACAAGGATAGCGGCTGGTCTGTGGAAGGACGGATCTCTTGGAAAAGTTTTATTCAAGCTGGGGGCCGGCCGAAGGTAGGAGAATGGTGGAAGTTTGCCTTGTGCCGGTATGACTACTCCGTTGATTTCGAAGGCCCAGAACTATCTACCTGTGCCCCCCTCAACTCCAAGCGCTTTCCCGATTTTCATTACTTTGAAGACTATGCCTCACTGAAATTTATCGGTCCGGGTTCTGAAGAATGGGGCGAACACATTCCACGAAAAAGACCTGCCCTTACCACCTCGAAGGTAATAGGTACACCAGACCCTCCAAAGCCCTATCGGGTTTCGCGTGCCTATCGTAAGCTGAAATTGGGTTGGCCAATTTGTATAGAACGCATTCCCGGTAGCAATCATTTGTTGGTAATAAACGAATCCTGGGCCTACGCTCCTGCACGCCTGCATGTGGTCAAGGATGACCCATCTGTGCAGAAATCACAGGTTCTCCTGAAATTTCCGGGTGTTGCCTATGATGTCGCCTTTCATCCAGACTTCAAGGAAAATGGCTACGTCTTCATAGGTGCTCACAACCCAAACCACGAGAAGGGACCTCACTGCCAGATTACGCGTTATCAAATGAAACGGACCGCCCCTTTTGAGCTCAAATCCAAATCTGCCAAGGTTATCATTGAATGGCCTTCCGATGGTCACAATGGAGCTGCTATCGCCTTCGGCAGGGATGGTCTTTTATTTGTTACCAGCGGAGATGGTACTGTTCGGCGAGATACTGACCTGGTGGGACAACGCCTCGACTCCCTCCGTTCGAAGGTTCTGCGTATCAATGTGGATGAACCGGCTCCCGGCAAAGCCTATTCCGTTCCCGGAGATAATCCTTTTGTAAAATATCCAGGTGCTCGACCGGAAATTTGGTGTTATGGGCTGCGAAACCCCTGGCGGATTACAGTGGATCAAAAAAGCGGCCAGATTTGGGTTGGTAATAATGGCCAAGATGCCTGGGAGCAAATCTACCTACTCGAGAAAGGTGCCAACTACGGCTGGAGTGTCTACGAAGGCAGTCATCCTTTTGTAGCTGAGCGAAAACCGGGTCCGACACCTATCCAAAAACCAACCTTCGATCATCCCCATTCCGAAGCCCGCTCTCTTACGGGTGGCATTGTCTACTACGGCTCAAAGTATCCCGAATTACAAAGAGCCTATCTCTATGGGGATTATTCCACGGGGAAAATTTGGGCCGCTAAACATGACGGCAAAAAAGTCATCCTGCACAAAGAAATTGCCGATACTATGCTGGCAATTACTTGCTTTGCCACCAACAAGGAAGGTGACATCATCATTGCCGACCATCGCTTAGGTGGCGGTTTGTATCGACTCGAGAAACGGCCCCCCGAAGAAAAACCCACCGCCTTTCCCAAGCGCCTAAGTGAGACTGGGTTGTTCAGCTCCGTTCGCAAACATCAACTAATGCCGGGTGTTATGCCTTATGAAATAAATGCTTCAGGTTGGCACGATGGGGCGATCATCCAACGTTACCTGGCGATTCCGGCATCCACCGGAAATGGTGACCCCACTACCATCGCGATCAATGTGGACGGGCA
>CAZPPD010000064.1:0-13317 GCA_964588185.1 uncultured Alcaligenaceae bacterium
AAGGCCGACCCAGAGGCGCGTTTTTGGCTGCAGCAATATTCGCAAGACCCAGAACACCAGACCAAGGACCGCCCCGCCCCCGACGCAGGCCGCCATCTCCCACCTTCCTTGGGCCGCCATTTCCCAGTTACCCTCGGTATCGATTCGAAGCAGAGCTCCGGTAATTAATCCGAGCAGCACCCCGCCATATACCAAGGCGGGATTTTCCAGGAGCAGAAACAGGAAAAAGGCAAACCGTCGTCCCTTGATGCGATAACCTTCGCGGACTTTTCGTATCGCGGCAATGCCGAGGAACAAAATAAAACCGCTGAAGGTGCACACCCCAACGGCGGCTAACTGCAGCCACGCGTCCGTTTGGGTTTCCGGGGTTTGTAACGCCACGAAAAGCAACAGGCCAAGGAAAATACCTTTGAGAACATATTCGGTTTGTTGCCAACGCATGGTAAGAGAGGTCCTGAGATTCTTCGCCTAGGGTTAAGCTTATGTTGATTCAACAATACAATTTTACATGGTTTGCTTGGAAACCCAACGGGAGGCTTCAAGAAACTGAAGTGGAAATGAAAGGGATGGCGAAAAAAGGGATCAGGTACATTTAGTCCGACGTATCCATTGGGTTTTACCGGCTAAATGTAGCTGACCCCTTTTCCCCATTCTGTATTGCAAGGCCAAGCGGCTTTTCTTTGGTCTCCAGTATTATCGAGGGAACACTCCGGTCAAGAATCTTGTCAAAAAGCCCGGCTGATAGGGAATGTGGCGATCATCTTTGCCTCGAATATGCTGCTTTAAGGTTAATAAGGATTCCTTCTCTGATTGGGAAAGAAAATCATAGCCACAATCACAGCGTTGCGCTTCCGGCGGGTTTACCATTCCACAACGAGGACAATCTTGCGCCATGTAGAATCTCCAAGGGGGATTAACAATTATCCTGCTTTCTTAGCCGGCCGAGCCCGGAGGGACATATGAATGTGTTCTTTCCCCCGGGTTTGCCAGTTGCAATAAACCTGGGTTCCAATGAATTCCCAGGTATATTTGCCTCCCTGATGATGAGACTTGGACCCATCGCCACGAATGGCAAACCGCAAGCTTTTCACCCCGCCGTCTCGCTTGAGTTGCATGTAGAAGACTTTGGCATAATCCGGCCGAAACACTGCCAAACGCTGCTGCAACAGATCTTCCGCTAACTTTTGCGTCTTTGGACTGAGGTCCCCAATGCGGATTCCTTTCTTGCCCTTGCCGGAAGAGGAGGCTTGCTTTCGTTCTTGATCGGAAAGCGATGCATAAAGCTTGAGGAAGATCTGATCCTCTGCATCCCAGAGATCTTTGACCGGATTCCCACCTAGCAAAATCGGACCAAATTCCCGTGGATTCTTGGTGCCGAATTCCGCATAGAGCAAAGTCAGGTGATGCTGGGCCATGCGCCAGGCAAATTTCTTGCCCTTCCCCGGAATACCAAAGAAAGTGAGATAGCGGCGATTGGCTTTGCCTTGTTGAGCCAGTTTCAAGATTTTCTTGGTTCCGTAATTGGAGGTGACTTCCCGAATCGCTTTTTCCACTAATCCTTTTTGCTTTTCGGTAAGCTCGCTAAACGGCAAACCTTTGCGGACAACCGGCGGAAAAACCTCTTTGTACCGGAGTTTGGAATCCCACGGCAAAAGAGCCTCTTTCCTTTGTTCCTCGGTCAGGCTGTTGAATAATTTGAGAGCGGCATCCTCCGCCTGTGCGGTAACGGCAGGTTTGTACATAAACATTGCCAAACCGCCCATGACCAAAAAACAGCCAACAAATAGAATCCGTCTCATGTGATTCCCCCCAATCGGTGTTTCAAATCATCAAAAAGTGGAAGGGAGCTTACACTTCTCTTCCAGGATCTTCAGGAATCTCTTCCGGCCCCTTGGCCAAGTTCCCGCGAACTCCCGGAATCATATATACCACAGCAAAAGCCGCAAAACACAAAATAATTCCATCCATGGGCAAACGGGGTCCCCAAAGATATTCCGCATGAGACAAAATGTAAGGCAAAGGAATCCACATGGCTGCCAGTCCAGCCAATCCACCATCTTTTCGCCACGCGGCCGTCCACCTCCACCCAAGGAGCCCAAGCAAAAGCATGCCTAAGAGCACCGAGTTTAAAATCAACGCATAATTCTCGTACAACCAATCCGGGACATGCTCACTCGCCGAAGAGGTTTCCCCCTGTTGCCCCCCGGAAAACCATTGCTGTCCCAAGAAAAAGAACAACGTAGAATTGATTCGTGTGCGGATGGTTTCCACCGGATGGTGATTGACATAATCCACAATATCCGTGGCCAACATCTGATAGCGTTGGGGTTGGGACTCCTCTGCCCTCAATTCTGCCAACCGTTCCGGCTCCAAAGAAACCACCAGATTGGCATCACTCTGAGGCCCACCCGTGGAAAAGGAATTGTTCCCTTTATAAAGATGCAAGAAAGTGGAGTCCGCTACCGGAACAATGTCCCCAAACACTTGGTAATTTCGCACCGTCCACGGAGCTACGCCATTGGCAAAACCCAATACAACCAGCAAGGCACATAACCAGCCCCGGTGCAACGACCGGCAGCGGAACAGGAACCACAGCAATCCAACAATGGCAAAGGGCAACATCACTGCCCGCACCAAAGTCAGCCCCGCTAAGGCTAATCCATAAACCAGACTGGAAAAGGCTTCTCCCAACAATCCCGCTCGCGTTCCAAACATTAAGGCCCCTGCCAACAGGAAGGAGGCCAAGACGCCGTCATTGACCTGCCCGGTGTTCACAATCCACAGTGGATGTAAAGCACACAATATCCCCGTCAAAAACGCAACCAAAACGTTCCGGAATGCCCAGCGGGCAAAAAGAAAATAGAATCCCGCCGTCAAAGCTCCCAGCCCCGCTTGAATCCAGCGTAAGAAGGGAATGAAATCCTCCTCATTCACGACTTGGTAGAGAAGGGCAAGCATCCAGGGATACCCCGGAGCCACATGAGCCGTATCCTCCTGCTCCTGGGACAAGGGAGCGATAGTTGCAAAGGTGCGGTCTTCTTGAATATTCATCACCAAAAGATCCAGTTCGGTCTTCTGATCCCCCTTGGCAGTCTGCACCATCCGCCAGGAATCCTGGGCTACATAGGGGGGAGTTTTCAGCTTGGCCTGATCCATGCATTCCTGCAAGTACCAGAACCGGGCTCCGCCGGCTATGCCGACAATCAACACGAACCATAAAAGATCCGCCCATGAGGATCGCTGCTCTTCCACGAGATTCTTCCTTCTATTAAAAGCCCAAGTAACTTGGAGTATCCTACACCAAATCGAAATCTGCCCAATAGGGCGATTTTATCCCTGGAGTTTTTGGACCTTCTGAATCGCCATTCGTCTTGCAAGACCCAGTGCCGGCCGATAGCTTATTCATAATGATAGTACGGTTTATGACGCTCTTACTTGAACCAGTTTTCCTAGGTGGAGTCAATCCCCTTTCCATAGTAAAGGAGCACATCTATGGGTCGAAAGCGAACCAGAAACTACCGCGAACTCCGAGTGGATGACGAAGAATTCGTTGATGACGAGGAAGAACTCGAGGACGAAGACGAAGAGGATGAAGACGAGGAGGATGAAGAGGATTCCGGTGACGACGAGGACGAAGACGAGGAGGAAAAGCCCAAGAAGAAAAAGAAAAAAGCCAAGGCTCCTGCGAAACCGCGTGCCAAACGAACCCGTGCCGCCAAAGTTACTCGGATGAAAGTGGTCTGGAAAGTCTTCGACAACTCCCATAAACCCGTGGCTACTTACGAGTACAAACAAAGGAAAGAAGCCGAAGAACACGCGGCCAAATTAACCGCAGCCAAACCAAACAACACCCACTTTATTCAGCCCGTCAAAGAACCCATGGAAGTGAGTGGTTAGAAACACGTATTCCTAGCGTTGGCGGAAACTCTGAATACTCAGCTTGGTGGTCGAGAAAAGCCCGCCGGCTTGGTGTGGCTACCGGGGCGTAGAATTTTTGCAACAACGTTCTCGAGTTGGCAGTGACCGCAGGAACTTCGTTATTACGTTTAACCAACGCGATTTTCAAGGTAATGAGCGTTTCGGCTTGCAAGCAATAAAGCAGATTGAATTACTGAAGATAATTGGTGAGATCCCATGAGCCTTCAATTGCCGAATTCCTTGCATCAACAACTCTAAGAGAATGCAGCCGGCTGTTGCGGAAACTGGCCTTCTTAGCAACCGTGGAATATTTGGAACAACGCTTCCGGAGAACGAACAAGGACAAATTCGATGCGATTCTCTCCCGCATTCCGAATGTTGAACCGGAAGAGGAGGATAGGATTTAGGTTTTGTGTTCAGCAAAATCCATTACAGGATGAGAATAAAGCGGAATGGGTGATTTGAAGCCGTCTATTCGTCCGATGGAAAAAGCCCAAACATTTCTTCTGCTTGCCTTATTCTGATTTTCCTTTCGTGGTTAAAAAGCAACATGGAATCCTTGCCAATGGCCAGGAATTTTTCAGTGAGATTCACCTCCACATTGTCTGGCATACGAAGATGAGCAAGCCGATGCTTACCCCCCACATCGAAGGGGTAGCCCATCAATCCATTCGGCAGAACATCATTTATTGGAGCGGAGCATTTATTCACGAAATTGGCGGCACCGAGGATCATGTGCACCTCGTAGCGACAATAATACCCACCATTGTCATCAGCGATTTCATCGGACAGCTCAAAGGAGCCTCGTCGCACGAGGCGAATCAAAAGCTTGGCGAGGATCGAAATGTTTGCAGTGGCAGACCGGGTACAGCGTTGTAAGTTTCGGAACAAAAGACCTTGAGTGGGTCAAAGAGTATGTGAGAAACAAAAGGAGCGCCATTCCCGTTGCGATGTCTTCGACCGATTAGAACGAATCGACTAAGGCTCGCAAGGCACGTTGCAGCGACTGACGCTGGCGGTTAGCCTTGAACATGCCGTGCCAACGCCCTGCGAAATGCCAAAAGCAAGACCGACGCACCCGCAACCGTCCCTCCCGTGCAGCGATACCGCCACTTCGAGAAAGCTTTCCTGGATAACGAATTGGATACGGGCTTCAAGGACCTGAGCGTTTGGGGGTATCGCATGGTCGTCAATGGCGAGGAGCCTGATGAGATTCTCACCTGGGGAGGCAAGATTTTCCGTAACTATCGTCCCGATCATATCTCCACCCCCGGCCGGCACTGGCGTTTGTATCAGCCCCTTTTACCCTTTCCCAATAGGATTTTTCTGCATTCTTGTTGACATCCCTGCATGCAGGGATTAGGGTGGATTTTATTCCTGCCTTATTGAATGACCTTAAATGTCCTTCCAATCATTCAAAAATGACAATTGCCGGAGATAACCATGCTTACCATTCTTGGCCGTCGTTCAGGGACCTTTTGCGACGGGATTAGCCGCCGACCTTTTTTGCGGATTGGAGCATTTGGATTGGCCGAATGATTTTGCCCGACCTGCTCCCTGCAGATGTTGCGGCAGGAATCTCCCAAATAAGTAGGCCTCAAAATCCATTGAATCCTGATGCTTGACCATGGGGAGCTTTGCAGCAAGAAAGTTGTGGGTGAACACACCGTCCTAGGGGGCATCGTCACCACGAAAGTAAACTCCAGGAAACTGGGCAAAAAAGACACCCTTGAATTGAAGGTGGAGATTGGACAACCAAACGCACTCCTCAACGGAGAGTCTGTCGCGGTAAAGAACATTAAAGTGAGTGTAGATGCTTTCGCCCGGTGTCTCTGCAATGGGGAAGTGTTATCCAAGGCAATGAAAGTACCTGCGGATGGAACCATTGGATTGCAAGCAGAACGTGGTAAGTTTGAGTTTCGCCGATTCGAGTGAAGGAGTTGCGTTGATCCAATTTAAGGTCTACCAACGATTTAATTGAGGATTTTTCATGCTGGATATTATCAATGGTCAACGAAACACAATGTGCGATGGGATCAACAGGCGAAATTTCCTTCGCATTGCCGGCCTAGGAATAGGCGGGTGGACACTGGCGGACCTGATGCAGGCATCTGCAGCAGTCTCGGAGGGGAACCGTTCCGTAAGAGACAAATCCATCGTCTTGTTATTCCTTGCAGGTGGTCCTAGCCAATACGAAACCTTCGACCCAAAACCCAATGGCCTCGAAAACTTTAAGAGTATCAATGGCCACATCCCCACCTCAATTCCCGGCGTTCGTTTTTCGTCCTACCTGCCGAGATTGGCAGGACTTGCGGACCGGTTGTCCGTTGTGCGATCATTTCAAACAAATCATGCAGAACACAACGGCGCTCACAAGCAACTAATGACTGGAGACCTCACAGTCGGCGACGGCCAGCCAATTCGACAACCTGGAATCGGTTCCTTGTACGCCCGTGCTGCAGGTGCCGTCAATGCTAGAACCGGCATGCTACGGCACGCCCTCATACCGCCTACGACCCGATATCCAGGTGCCGGCAATGGTTTCGCCGGAGCTTTCGAATCTGTAATTGAAGGTGCTCAGCCCGCCTACCTTGGCCCAAGTTATTCACCTGTCCGTGTCTTGGTTCCTATGGCTGGAGGAGATGCTACAGTACGCAATCGGCGCAATAGGCGAAATCGCCCCGGGGATGAACCGAATCCTTTTGTGGAATCCATGCAGTTGCAGGTTCCCAGAGTTCAATTCGATGCCCGACTCGATTTGCTGCAGCAATTCAACCAGGCCAATCGGCAGCTCGACGCTGCAGGACAGCACCCATTGCAAGTTCATCAGAGACAGGCTTTGGAACTTTTGCGCAGTGGAACCGTTCGCCAAGCGTTTGACCTAAGGCGAGAATCCCGGGCTACCTTACGCGCCTATGACACCGAGCACTTCCGTAACTGGAGGTGCGACGACAACTCGCGATTCATCCGCAACTCTCCCTCAATTGGGTTTTCATTAGGCCGTCAGTTGCTGCTAGCCAGGCGATTGTGTGAGGCAGGTTGTGGCTTTGTAACGGTCGTGAACGCCAACTGGGATTTTCATGCACGCCGCGGAATCCCCAACATTCCCGAGGGAATGGGTGTGTTTGCTCCGCCTTTGGATCATGCGGTGAGTGCTTTTCTGGAGGACATCCGGGAGCGTGGCTTAGAAGACAAGATTCTGCTGATTATTACGGGCGAATTTGGCCGGACGGGCCTAGATGACAATGCCGGACGGCATCACTGGCCGCAAATCTGCCCCTTGGTTCTGGCAGGTGGAGGTTTGCGGCATGGTCAAGTCATTGGAAACTCAGATCGGCGCGGAAGAGAACCAGCCGGTGACCCAATCACAATCGACGACCTTCACGCTACCATAATGCATTTCTTGTTCGACGTCGCCCAGATGCGTCTGGATGTCTCCTTGCCGGATCGAGTTTTCGACCGAGCTCAAAGCGGAAGACCGATCAGTGCATTATTTTGAGATTAACACTTTGGAATTCAGCTTGGTTTTGAACAATCACTAATCCCACCAACAAGGTTGAAAGACAACACTATGCACAAGTCAAGAGACCTTTGCCAGGTAAGAGATCTAGTTCTCATGTTCATGGTTTGTCTGGCCTGCCCTCCGAGGGTGCAGGCGAGTACTCAGGAGTTCCTCGGAATTGTAGATAGTGGATCGGGGGCGTCAGCCAAGGTAAAGACCGTCACAGTATTTTTCGTGTCGCACCAAGTTTCGCCCGGTACATTCGAAATGTTCGATCCAGCAAAGAACTGTGTCTTTATGATCAACGATGCTTTTGTAACACGCAAAGCCTTTCTTCGAGCAGTCACTCCTGGTAAGCGACTCTATTGTCGGGGGAATCGCCACCATGGCCAATTTTACGGATTGTATACGACTCCCTTCTTCGAAGCCGATGGCATCATTACCCATGTCAACGGTACCGAGGCGAAAGTGATTCACCGGCAGTGATACATAAAGTGTACACCCGAGACTATCACCCAGACGGTTGCTGCCGAGAAGAACATGCTGATACGCTTTGAGGGGCGTGATGTTTCCGCAGAAGAAGCACTGCAGGTCAATCGCCACATTCGCGTCATTAAACAAAGGAAACAGATTGTGCAAGTTTTGACTGCCAACGCTTGGCTGCGAACACCGGAAGAAATCAAATCGGCTTATCCTTTTCCGAGAAAGAATAGTTATGTTCATGCCAACGAAGGTTATTTCAGATCCCTCAAAGAAGGCACTTATTACTTCACCTCGACCGTGGGCGAAAATTCCAAGCAGAAAGGGCCCAGGAAATATAGAGAACCTATTTTCCTCCTTAGTGGACAATATGTACCCATGGGCGCTGCTCTCCGCCAAGGCCACCGCACGCTGTTTTGCCCGGACCAAATCATCGACCACACGAAAGCGTACCGGATCTTTCAGGTTTCCGGGGACGATGGAACGGTAGAAGGCGTCGTCAAACAGCACAGAGGCGGTCAATTAGTGATCGAAACTACCATCTGCCCAACGGGTGAGGCAAAGGACTTCGCGAAGAAGGATGTGACCGTGAAATTGGATCCCGATGCAGAGTACCATCTCAATGGAGTGGTCGGATTCTCTTCACAAGAAAAAATAGACACAACAACTTCCTTCCGATTTCTTCGATTCACTATACTTGAGGGAACCAGTAACTTTAGCCGTGGCATACAAGAAATCCGATATCTCGTCGGCGATAAGGAAATTGGCGTCGGCTCTAAGATTGTTGACAGCAATCGCGGCGCGGAAATCCTGTTTGACGGAAAGACCAACAAGATGGTCAAGTGGATGTCCGGCCGCAGTGCCACAATCGACTGCGGCAAACAGATTGCTCCTACAGGATTCAAAATTTGGTCGGAGGGTGGCAATCGCGGCGTCAGATCCTTCAGAATTGAAGGAGCCAAAGGTATTGGCACAGATGGATTGACCTGGGTCGAACTGCTGCAATATGACGCTGGAAAAGGGAAAGCCATTCCCAAACGTCAGTGGTTCCAAGTTCCAATCGATCTGTCGAATGTTGATGCAGCACCTCTGACAATCAACAAGACCTTGGTCCCGGGTAGCTTTGTACGCGTTCTCCCTGCACTTCCCAATGGTGCGATTTTGGTACGGGAGAATAAGGGTGCTTTGAAGCCGAAATCTCCTCAATAATTTATGGTAAAGACTGTGTTTTTAGTTGTGATCAGGTACTTCAAGAATATGCAATTGTTGGATGGGTCCCCTAATTGACATCCAGACACAGTCCGCAAGGGAGCATTAATTGTGAAATATAGAATTTTTGAATGGCCTTTCCCGTTAGTCGGTTTGCTTATCTGTTCTGTAGCAAACTCAGCAGAGACGGATGCCAAAGGGATTGACTTTTTCGAGAAGAAAATTCGTCCGGTGCTGGTAGAACGCTGTTATCGCTGCCATTCTGTTGAAGCGCAAAAAAATCGCAAGCTGCGAGGCGGTTTGCTGCTCGACAGCAAACAGGGTCTCCTCAAAGGCGGAGATACCGGTCCCGCAGTAATTCCCAGCAATACGAAAAAAAGCCTCCTCCTTAAGGCACTTCACTATAAAAATGAAGACTTGCAAATGCCTCCTTCGGGAAAATTATCCGAACGAGTGATCGCAGATTTTACCCTGTGGATCGAAATGGGGGCTCCAGATCCTCGGGATAAAAAAACAATTGTCAAAAAATACGAAATTGACATCGAAGCCGGTCGAAAGTTTTGGTCCCTTCGCCCATTGCAGAAGCAAACTCCACCCAAGGTCAAAGACAAACAGTGGCCTTTGGGTGAAGTGGACCAATTTCTCCTGGCAAAGTTGGAATCCAAGAATCTGAATTCGGTAGATGACGCACATCCTCGTCAGCTAGTCCGGCGACTTTATATTGACCTAATTGGCATGCCCCCCAATCCCGAGCAAATTAGGGACTTTATCCAAAGAGCAAAGCAAAACCGGCGTATGGCAATCCAACAAACCGTCGATCACCTGTTGGCATCTCCTCGATTTGGAGAACGTTGGGGACGCCACTGGCTTGATGTTGCCCGCTATGGAGAATCCAACGGTGGCACCAAGAACACATTGTGGCCGGATGCCTGGCGCTATCGAAAGTATGTTATCGATAGCTTTAATAAGGACATGCCATTTTACCAGTTTGTTTTGGAACAAATAGCTGGGGATCTCCTGCATGCGAATGACGAATCCGACCGAAAACGCCAACAGGTTGCTACTGCCTTCCTGGCGATGGGCAGCCAGCCTGCGAATGCTCTGAAAGTTGAAGTCATCGGCGAACAGCTCGATGTTATGGGACGAGCATTTCTCGGGATCTCTATTGGATGTGCCCGCTGCCACGATCATAAATTCGATCCAGTACCTACTCGCGACTTTTATGCCATGGCGGGGATCCTGTTCAATACCGAGATTCTCGATGATGCTCCTTTAAACCAGTTCGACAAAAAACAACGCAAGGAATATAAGAATCTTTTACGCGGTTTAGTTTCTGCTACAAGAACAATTTCCAAATCCCGCGAACGGTTAAATGAGCTTACCAAAGGACGGAATATTCGCCATTTTCCCTGGCAGCCATGGGAACAAACGATTTCCAAGTTGCCCGAAGGTATCCAAAAGAAAGCTCGGAAAACTTTAGAAGAAATGACCCAGGCAGAAACCAACCTGGCTAAGCTTCGAAAGGGCGGCCCTCCAAACATCCATGAAGCAGTCATGGCTAAGGACCGACCAGGGAAAGGACGCCGCTTCATTAATGCGAAAATCCACATCCGCGGAAGCGAGAAGAATTTGGGTGAGGAAATTCCACGAGGTGTGATGCAAGTCCTCTACACCGGAGAACCGGAAACGATTGGGGAACAGGAAAGTGGCCGTCTCCAATTGGCGAAAGCGATAAACAACCATCCCTTAGTCGCGCGGGTCATGGTCAATCGGATTTGGCATCACCTCTTCGGTCGCGGAATTGTTCGCACAGTAGACAACTTCGGCACTTTGGGCGAACGGCCTTCTCATCCCGATCTCCTCGAATGGCTGGCTGCCAAATTTATCGAAGAGAACTGGTCGGTAAAGAAAATGGTTCGGCGGATTGTCTTGAGTCGAGCCTACCAGCTTTCTGACAATATTCCCGAAGAGGCTCGTCAAGAGCTAATGGATTTGGACCCCGATAATGTCCTGATATGGCGGCATTCGCGGC
This sequence comes from uncultured Alcaligenaceae bacterium, assembly GCA_964588185.1. Classification (GTDB taxonomy): domain Bacteria; phylum Planctomycetota; class Planctomycetia; order Gemmatales; family Gemmataceae; genus CAZPPD01. The sequence goes on from CAZPPD010000064.1 coordinate 11,142, forward strand.
GCCGCCTGGATGCGGAGTCCATCCGGGATTCAATTCTCGCTGCAAGCGGAATGCTGGATGTCACCCCGCCTGATCGCTTTGACCTTCTAGTCTACCACTCCCAGACGAATGACATTAAGGCGATGGACAAAATCAACAAGCGTGCCGTCTACTTGCCGGTCAATCGAGGCGTGTCTACCGATGTGATGGCAGTTTTCAATTTCCCGCCGGCGGATCTGGTAGTAGGTCGCCGGGAGACTGCTTCCGTGCCGACGCAAGCCTTGTTCATGCTCAACAGTCCCTTGGTAATCGAGCATTCCCAACGATTGGCCAAACGGCTTTTAGACAATAAACTCAGCGATTTTCAACGGCTCGATGAAGCTTGTTTATGGATATTAGGACGCACTGCGACCAATGAAGAAAAATCTCTACTCCTTAACTTTATCACCAACCACCAAAAACAAAACCAGCAAACACCGGACGAAGTTCAAACGCTCGATGCCTGGGCAGCCTGTTGTCAGTCGCTGTTTTGCAGTGCCGAGTTCCGGTTTGTTCGCTAACCCGAAGGGATCCTTCCATGACAAAAAACTTTATGACTCGCCGTCAAGCCCTCCGTGCAAGTGCTATGGGATTTGGTTACTTAGCCTTCTCAGCTTTGGGTCAACAAAAAGCCCAGGCGACTGCACCGACAAGAAATCCTTTAGCCGCAAGACAGCCGCATTTCACTCCAAAGGTTAAACGAGTGATTTTCATGTTCATGGAGGGAGGTCCTTCTCACGTCGACACATTTGACTACAAACCAGCATTGGCCAGATACGCCGGAATGAGGCCACCTTATGAACAACCAAGAGCCGGCAGCACTGGCCACCAGGATTCAGTGATGCAACCTTCGCCCTTCCGATTCCGCCGCCACGGCCAGAGCGGATTGTGGATTTCCGATGTTTTCCCCCACCTTGCCCGCCATGCGGATGACCTTTGCCTGATTAACGGGATGCATCATGAAACCGGTCAACACGAACAGGGGTGCGTACTGATGCATACCGGCGAGTTTCGCTTTTCCCGGCCCTCTATGGGTTCCTGGATTACTTATGGTTTAGGAGCAGAAACAGAGAATTTGCCTGGTTATATCGTCGTCAACCCTCGCGACCGCAATACCTCTAATGGATGCTATGCGAACGCATTCCTGCCCGCTGCCTACCATGCAACCATCATGGAAAATGTTGGGAGAGGAGAGAGCACGCCTATTCGGAACGTCACTAATCCTCTGGCTTCAAACCGGTCACAACGATTGCAACTGGACTTAGTGCAACGGATGAATGAGCGGTACAACCAAAGACAGCCGGACTCCAATGTCGAGGCGGTAATTGAATCCTATGAGCGCGCCTTCCGCATGCAGACTGCGGTGCCCCAATTGCTGGACTTATCTCGTGAAACGCCGCATACTTTGCAACTCTACGGGATCAATCGCAATGGCCGTGGTTCCCCTTTCGCTTTACAATGTTTGCTGGCTCGGCGAATGGCTGAGTCGGGAGTTCGCTTTATCGAAATCTCGCAAGGGGGCTGGGATCATCACAACAACCTGCAAGATAATATGGCCCGATCCGCTCGTACGGTGGATCAACCCATTGCTGCCCTTATTACGGACCTCAAGCAACGCGGTTTATGGCAGGACACTCTTCTGGTTTGGGGAGGCGACTTCGGCAGAACCCCGGCGATCGAAGATATGAGAGATCGCGAATTTGGCCGCGATCACAATGGAGCAGGCTTCACCTATTGGCTCGCCGGTGGTGGGGTGAAAGGCGGTATTCGTTATGGTGCTACCGACGAACTCGGCTGGTATTCCGTGGAAAACAAAGTCCACCCTCACGATTTGCACGCGACCATTTTACATTTGTTAGGAATCGATCATCAGCGTCTCACCTACCGTTACGGTGGACGAGATTACACTCTTACCGACGTCGACGGCCATGTCATCCAAGACATTATGGCCTAATTCGATCTTGAGAATGATCGGCAATCAACGATTATTTATTTTCCCCTTAATTTCATACAGATTAAAATTTCCCGGATAAATTCACCAATCTTGAACTGCAAATCCGCAATGTGGTCGTATTCAAGATTTAGATAACCGTCCTGCCATGTGTTGATTTTTGGAAATGCTATTTGAGATCGAAGGAATCAAAAATGTGTCCCCCAT